>CANPZN010000024.1 GCA_947588785.1 Candidatus Gastranaerophilales bacterium | reverse complement strand
GGACGTTCTTTTCGGAAAGTTGAGCTTCGTAGTATGATTTAAGCCTATCCGTTTCGGCGTTCTTTTTTTTAAGACAATAAATAAATTAATAAAAAATGCTTATGGTAGTGAAGATGGAAAATATCCTCAATTAATAATATTAAATTTTGAAGGTAATAAACCTGAATATTGGGCTGATGAACTTGAAAAAGAGGGTATCAAAGTTATTGATATTGCTGATACAATAAAAGTTTATAATTTAAGAGAAACTAATTTTTTTAAACCTGATATTATTGGACATCCCAATGGAAAATTATGGGAATTATTAGTTCCAAAGCTTAAGGAAATGTATCCTGATTTATAAAACTTCGGTTATATCTTTTAAATAATTTTCAATATTAATATTAAGTTGAGAAATCTTTGATATATCATTAGGATTTGTTTCTATTTCTAAATGTTTCTCTGATGAAAATATTATTACATTTGTTATATCTATTACCCTTGTATCAAGATTAAAAAAAGATTTGTAATATACTTTATCAGAGTAATTTCCTTTAAAAATCAAATTATTGCTGAAATATTTTTTGTATATGGGAAAGTATTTTCCAAAAAATATATTTTTTTCATTATCAAAATCAGGACTTGCACACATATTAGAAACAAATATTCCTTCTTTTTTTAAGCATTTTTTTACAAATGAAAAATAATCATCGGAAAGAAATCTTAAATCTATACCATCATTATTTGCAACATCGACTATTATTATGTCGTACTTCTTTCGGCATGTCATTAAATAAGTTATTCCGTCTTGAAGAATAAAATTAAATTTGTCAGTGGGTTTAAAATTAAAATAATTTTCCGCTATATAAATTATATTTGCTTCTAAATCAACAACATCAATATTTTTTAAATCATCAAAAAGAAATTCTAAATCATTAATTAATTTCCCTGACCCCATTCCGATAAGCAGAATTTTTTGGGCTTTTGGATTTAAAAGGTATGAAACTAAAAAATAATTTATATAAGGAAGATTACCTTTGTAAAAATCGCTATTAATTAAACCTGCTTGGTAGGTATCTTTATAATGTAAAAAACGACCTACTTCATTTTCAACTATTTTAATATTATGAAAATCTGAATTTAATTGAAAAAGAGTTTTATCATTAAATTTTTTGTTGTTTATTATTTTTAAAAGTTTACTATCTGGCTTTTTTATTTGTAGTTCTTCAGGTATCAAAATATTCATAAACTAATTATTACATGAAAATTAACAAAACTCCGTATATACTTTTTTTAACTTTATTATTTACCAAGGGAATAAAAACTAAAGAGAGGTAGACTAAAGTCTACCCTACTGCTGCCTAAATTTTAAAAAATTCGCTGTAGCAAAGTTGCGACACTAAATTAAATACAAAAAGTAAATAAAAAAAATTAAAGTTCATAGCGGAGTATAGTAAAACTTCTTAGCGAAGGAATAGAAAAAGCCCCGTCTGTCTGAAGGCGTAAGCCTGAGTTACGGGGCTTAAACTGGGTTTAGAAGTTATACGGAGCTAAAGAACGCAATTTTTATTATTTACTAAAAAAAATAAATAAATAACTAATGAAAGGTAGACTAAAGTCTACCCTACTGCCTATATTCTAATCATCAACTTCAGTTATCAAAATCAGATTCAGCAGAAGTAGTTTTACAAATTCAAAGATATGAAGAAAATATTAAAAACAGAAATAAAGAGATTATCAATGCTTATAAAAATTACATAAAAATAGTTAATGATTTATTTGATATTACTTTACCTGACCTTGATAAGATAGAACCGCATATCGGACTGCTTTATTTTAATTTTAGTCAGTCTGATAAAGATTCTAAGCGTTATAAAAAATTGAATGAAGTTTTAAATAATGAATTACCGGATAATGACATATATCCAATTGGTCATATTTCTTCTGCAAAATTAACAGAGAGATTATTTTAATACGTCCTAATTTGACATAATAGAATGTAATAATATTAATACATTTAAATATTTTAACAATGGCACTTAGTGAAAGATATTTCATTACAGCCAAAGATAAAGTAAATATAGGATTATGAGGTATGTATGACCGGCTTAATTATTCATAGAGGTACGAATGAAATTGGAGGAAGTGCCGTTGAAATATATAATAAAGAAACAAAATTATTATTTGATTTCGGTATTCCTCTTGATTCTGCATTAAGAAATTACTATAGTCTTGAAGAATATAAACTTCCTATAAAAGGTCTTTATAAAAATGAAGAACCTGAATTTAGTGCAGTATTCTTAACTCATGCTCATCCTGATCATTTCGGTTTAATGGGACTTTTAAATCCTAAAATTCCTATTTATGTAAATAAGATTACCTATGATATATTGACAAAAATTAATCCATTACTGCCGAATAGAGATGATGAGGATTTGAATTTAAAAATTATTAATGATGAAGTTAATATTGGAAATATAAATATAAAATCATATAATGTAGACCATTCTATATCAGGAGCTTGTGCACATGAAATTCAAATTGATAATAAAGTAATTGTTTATTCAGGCGATTTGAGATTTCATGGAAGAGCTTTCTGGCAGAGTTCTAATTTAAAAAGAAAAGTAAAAAATCCTGATTATCTTATTATGGAAGGAACAACTTTGGGAAGAAGTGAGCAAAACATTGTAAAAGAAACAGACTTAGAAGAAGAGTTTGTTAAATTATTTAAAAGTGATAAGTTTCCTATTGTAGAATTTTCAGCTCAAAATTTGGATCGGTTTATTACTATTTATAGGGCATGTTTAAGGACTGGTAAAATATTTGTTATTGATCCATATACATGCTATGTTTTAGAAGTATATTCACAAATAAGCAAAAGTATTCCGCAATTTAATTGGAATAATATTATGGTTTATTTTGCTAATAATGGAATTAGTGAAAAATTAGCTGAAACAAAAAAATTATATACTTATAAATCTAAAAAAATTTCTGTTGAGGAAATTGTTGATAATCCTCAAAAGTATGTTATAAAAGGAAATGGAATAATAGATGAAAAGATATTCAACCGAATACATAAAGATAAAATTAACATAATTTTTTCAATGTGGAAGGGATATTTAGATAGACCAAGCCGTTTTGATAGTTATAAAGATATAATAACAATTCTTCATACCTCAGGACATGCTTATATTAATGATTTACAAAAATTTGTTAAAGAAATGAAACCTAAAAATCTTATTCCTATTCACACTGAATACAAAGAAAAATATAGGGAATTATTTAATACAAATATTATCGAACTACAAGACGGGCAGGATTTTGTATTATTTCCTGAAAGATAAGAAATTAAATAAAAACTAAGGAGAGGTAGACTAAAGTCTACCCTACTGCCTGCCTAAATTTTAAAAAATTCGCTGTAGCAAAGTTGAGACACTAAATTAAATACAAAAAGTAAATAAAAAAAATTAAAGTTCATAGCGGAGTATAGTAAAACTTCTTAGCGAAGGAATAGAAAAAGCCCCGTCTGTTTGAAGGCGTAAGCCTGAGTTACGGGGCTTAAGCTGAGCTTAGAAGTAATCTATACGAAGCTAAAGAACGCAATTTTTTATTATTTACCGAAAAATAGATAAAATAAAAACTAATGAAAGATAGACTAAAGTCTACCCTACTTGTTATTTAAAAGAACGTAATTTTTTATTATTTACAAAAAATAAATTAAACAAAAAAATCAATCATATATCTAATCCAGTGTCGCACTTTGTCGCCGACTCATCGTCGCCGTACAAGTGCTCACCTTTTAAAGTTGCCACTCTAAAATTTCACTCACGTTCCTTATCGCAAAATTTTCTCGGACAAATATTTGTCAGAAAGTTCATTATTTCCGGTTGAGAATGTTCATAATTATTATGTCCATCATCTGAAATTATTTTTAATACGGCATTTCTATTTTTGCTGTAATTTTTTAATGCCATTTCATAAGGAATTAATTCATCATTTTTTGAATGAATAATTAAAATTGGTTCGGTTATTTTATCAATTCTTGAATAAGTATTAAAATTTTGAAAAAATGGAATTATATAAACAATGTTTGAAATTATATCAGAATTAGTTAATCTTTTTAAAACCACTTTTCCCATATCTTTTATATTAGTAAATGTACTTTGTAGAATAATGGCTTTAAAATCATTTTCATTTGCGATTTTAGAAGTAACTCCGCCTCCAATTGACAGACCCCATAATATAATATTTTTATTTGGAGTGTTTTTTTCGTTGTTCAAATAATTAATAGCACCTCTTAAATCTTTATATAATCCGTTTTCAAACGGAAAACTTTTACTGTTTCCATAGCCTCTGTAATCATATATAAATATACCGTAACCTTTTTGTGCAAAAGGAATAAGTATGTCAAAAAAATAACTGATATTACCGCCATTTCCGTGTGAGAATAGTATTGTAGGCATACCATCTTTGGGCTTTATATACCAGGCATTTAATTTTATTCCGTCTTGAGCATTAAAATATATATCTTCATGGACATAATAAGCCGGATATACTTTTTTTACTGGATAATAAAGATTATTTGGACAATAAACGATTATTAATAAACACCCAATTAAAATTTCAATTATAATTCTTTTTATAGAAATAGATTTTTTCATAATAATTATAATGCCCAAAACAAAAAAATATAAAACATTTATATTAGTATAAAGGTACGTTTTTAAAAGGAGAGCGACTTTTGTGACACCGGATTAAATACAAAGAGTAAAAAGCCGTAGGGTAGACTTTAGTCTACCATTCATCATTTTTTATTATTTACAAAAAAATAAATTATAAATTAAATAAACAAATAAAGTTTTCAAAGTGATACTTCGTTTTTAATTTAACAAGGAAATAAAAACAAAAGAAAGGTAGACTAAAGTCTACCCTACTGCCCTATACCCAGCTAAAATCTATCATACTGACTTTTTAAACTTTGTTATTTATCAAATGAATAAAATAAAAATTAAAGAAAAGTAAACTAAAATCTACCCTACAGCCTAAATTTTAAAGGTGCCGCTGCTCCGAACCCGAGTAAAAATGGGGCTGAAATGAGCGGCAGCGATAGCGAGCGAATGGCAAGCCCCAAGACAGCAAATTTCAAGAGAGCAATCATAAGGTTAAGATATAGGATTAAATTTAAATTATTCATATCTTAATGCTTCAATAGGATTTAAAAGAGATGCTTTATATGCCGGATAATATCCGAAAGCAACACCAACCAGTCCTGAAAATCCTAATGACAGTACTATTGAAAATAATGAAATTGATACACTCGTTCCTTCTGAAAAAAATTCTATAGATTTTGCTCCTAAAATGCCTGTTATAACTCCAATTAAACCGCCTATAATAGATAACATAAATGATTCTATTAAAAATTGCCATCTTATATCTGAAGCTCTTGCCCCAATTGCCATTCTTATTCCGATTTCTTTTGTTCTTTCCGTAACAGATACAAGCATTATATTCATAATACCTATTCCGCCTACTAAAAGTGAAACGGAAGCAATTGAAGCAAGGAGTATTGCAAAAGTTTTAACAGTTGATTTCATTTTTTCCTGAAACTCTGCTGAATTTCTGATTTCAAAATCATTTACTTGATTTTTCCCAATATTATGCCTTTGGATAAGCAATTGTTCTGTTTCTTTTTCAACATTGTTAAGCGTATCTGCATCTTGTCCTTTTACTATAATCATTTTTACACTGCCTGGGAATGTAACTCCGAATAATTTTTTCTGTGCGGTAGTTATCGGAATAAAAATAAGATCATCTTGATCGAAAGGTCCTTGAGAACCTTTCGTTTTTAATGTTCCAAGTACTTTAAAAGGAACATTTCCTACTCTGATTATTTTATTAATAGGAGATACATCACCAAATAATTCTGAAGCAACAGTAGAACCTATTACCGCAACTTTTGCACTATTTTTTATATCTTCAAATGTAAATGATCTTCCTTCTTCTATTTCATAATTTTTTATGTATAAATATGGCGGAGTAGTTCCATATACCGTGGTTTGCCAGTTTTGATTTCCATACATCAATTGTTTTGCTTCACTTGAAGCAGGTGCAACGGCTTCTACTCCTGCTACATTTTTTTGAATTGCAATGGCATCTTTTAATGTTAATGATGGTTTTGTTCCCATCCCCATACTAACACCTCCTGTTCTTGCAGATGATGATCGGATAGTTAACATATTAGATCCCATTGATTCCATATTCGCCTGTACTTTTTTACTTGCTCCGCTTCCGATCGCTAACATTATTATTACGGCACTAACTCCTATAATTATTCCTAAACTTGTCAAGGCTGAGCGAAGTTTATTCACTTTTAATGAATTTATTGCCATTTTTATTGTTGATTTAAAATCTATCATCTATGTTTGCCTATTTCGTGTTTTCTGCCATTCTTCTTTTAATTGATCTGAAACAATTTTTCCGTCTTTAAATCTGATTATTCTTTTACAATATTCCGCAATATCCGGTTCATGTGTTACTAATACAATTGTTTTCCCGGTTTGTTTATTGAGATTAACAAAAAATTCCATAACTTCAATGCTTGTTCTTGTATCAAGATTACCTGTAGGTTCATCTGCCAGTATAAGCGGTGCGTCATTAACAATGGCTCTTGCAATTGCAACCCTTTGCTGCTGTCCTCCGGACATTTGATTGGGCATATGATCTTCCCTCTTTTCAAGACCAACTATTTTTAATGCTTCTCTTGCTTTTTTATGTCTTTCTTCTTCAGGAACACCTTTATATATCATTGGAAGCTCTACATTATCTAATGCTGATGTTCTTGGAATAAGATTAAATCCTTGAAATACAAAACCTAATTTTACATTTCTTATATCTGATAATTCATCTGCACTAAGTGAAAAAACATCTACTCCATCCAGATGATAACTGCCTGAGTTAGGTTTATCTAATGTCCCGAGCATATTCATGCATGTAGATTTACCGCTGCCTGATGTACCCATTATTGCAACAAATTCACCTTTTTCTATTGAAAGTGATACATCATCCAGTGCATTAAAACTTTCTTCTCCGGTTTGATATGTTTTTATTGCATGTTTTACTTCAATTAATGCCATATTACAATCTTGGTACTCTCATTTCCTGCTTTTTTCCGCTTTGGCTTTTACCTATGTATACTTTATCGCCTTCTTTGATTCTGTCTGAAATAATTTCAGTATAAGAATCATCACTAACACCTGTTTCTATATCAATTCTGACAGGCTTACCTTTTTGCTCTATCCATATTCCTTTATGTTCATATTTCTGTTTATTTCCGGCAACCGTGAATTTAAGTGCTGTATTAGGAACTGTTATTACATTTTCTTTTTTATCGGTTATTATCGATACATTTGCTGTCATTCCGGGAAGTAATTTACCTTCATCATTTTCTACTTCAATAATTACAGTATATGTTACAACATTAGATTCCGTAGTAGGTGAAAGTCTTACTTGTGTAACTTTTCCTTTGAATATACTGTCAGGATATCCGTCAAGAGTATATTCAACTTCTTGGCCTTCTTTTACTTTTCCTATATCAGCTTCAGATACACTGGTTTCAATCCTCATTTTTGTTAAATCTTCAGCTACTTGAAATAAAGTAGGAGTTTGAAAACTTGCTGCTACCGTTTGACCTACTTCTACTTCTTTTGAAATTACTATACCTTTAACGGGTGAGATAATTTTTGTGTATCTCATATTAGCAGAGGCAGTTGCATAATTTGCTTGTGCCTGCATTATTGATGCTTTTGCCGATGCTACATTTGCTATATCTGTTTTGTATGCGGATTCGGCAGAATCCAAATCATTTTTTGATACTAAATTTCTGTCATAAAGATTTTTATATCTCTTATATGTTTTTGTATCATAATCTAATACTGCTTGGTTTTTTGCTAATGTAGCTTTCGCATTATTTATATTTGCCAATGATTGTTGTAATTGTGCTTCAAATAATGAGGTATCAATTTGTGCCAATAATTGTCCTTTTTCAACCTCAGAATTATAGTCAACATATATATCACTGATTAAGCCTGATACTTGAGTACCTATATCAACAGTATTTAAAGGTTCAATTGTTCCTGTCGCTTCTACTATTTGAGTTATTGTTCTGGCTTTTACGGGGGTTGTTATATATTTAATTTTTCCGCCTTTTTTTAATATAAAAACAGGTAATATTATTAGTAGTATTAATATAGGAATTATAAATTTTTTCATTATTTTTCTCCCATTGCGGTTTGAAGATTTGTTAATGCCACATTATAATTATAAATTGTTTGAACATAATCTCTTTGTGCATTATTATAATTTTCTTTTGCATCCTGAAGCTCAATAAAATTACCCAAACCTACTTCATATCTTGCATCTGCAAGTTCATAATTTTCAAGTGTTTGTTTAACTCTTGTTTGCATTAACGGAATATTTTTTTCAAGTTGTATCATATTGATATATGCATTTTGGACTTCAAAATATATGTTTTGTTTTACTAATTCTACATTCTTTTTTGCTATTTCCAGTTGTGCTTTACTTTCTCTTATTTTTAATTTTGTTTCCATTATATTTAAATTACTTGTAGAAAGATATGCTCCTATATTAAATCCGTTTGTGGAATATAGTGTATTATTCTGCCAATTGTAACCTACTTGTCCCGTTAAATTGGGGAAATATTCTTTTTTTGTATAATTAAGTGATTCTTTTACTGCATTTTGAGTAGCTTCCATTGACAATAAATCAGGTCTGTTTTTATATGCTCTTTCTATTGATTCTTTTAATGTATATGGGTATTTTGAAAATTTGTAATTTTCCAGTATATTAGTTTTTTCGACCTGCATTGTAAGTACAGCATCTTTTGGTTCAATTGTTCCATCTTCTTTTGTTGTTGTATTTGCAATATTTACAAGATTAACTTCTGCGTAGTTATTTTTAAAATTGAATGTTTCAGTATTTTGTATTTGATAATCAGGTGCATCAACAATAAACATTGCATTATTTAACTTTACAATTGATGTTTGATATAAATTTTCCGCATTAACAAGATTTATTTTTGCATCACTAAGATATACTTCCTGATTAACAAGATCTATTTTTGAAACTAAACCCTCATTAAAGAATGCTTTTGTTCTGTTATATTGACGTTCATTTACTAAAACATTTGCTTTTTGGATATCAACATTTGCTTTTGCAGCCAATACTCCATAATATGCGGATTTGACATTATTAGAGGTATTTAAAATACTTGTTTGCAGATCAAATTCTGATGCAATTTTATAAAATTTTTGCATTTTTACTTGAGACAAAACTTTTCCGAAACTATATATAAGTTGATTTAAATATACTTGTGCCGCAAAACTTTTATTATTTGAATTTCTGAATCTGGATTCTGAATTTGTGAAATCATAACCTGCACTTGCACCTATCGAAGGAAAATAATTTGCTTTTACTTGACCGACTCTTGCTTTATACATATCAACATATTGTTCTTGAATCTGTATTTCCGGACTATTTTTTATTGCTATCTCAATACAATCATTGATACTTAAAGTTGCACCTTCGGTTATTTCTTCTGCTGCATATACTGTAAAACCTGTTATATACAACATTATTAATAATATGAATAAATTTAAGCTCTTTTTTATCATAGTAGTATTATATCATTTTTTTATTTTTTTTAACGATGAATAAAAAAAATAGTTCATTTTGGAGTGGCACCTTTAAAAGGTGAGCAACTTTATGGTTCGACACTGAATTAAAAAAAAAGAGTAAAAAAGGGTGGACTTTAGTCTACCATTCATTATTTTTCAAAGAAAGGTAGACTAAAGTCTACCCTACTGCTTGAAATGAGTTACGGCGGTAGCAAATTAATGACAAACCCCAAGACAGCAAATTTCAAGAGAGCGAAATTTCCGTAGGATGGAGTCGAGAGAACCCAAGAATGTGAGGACAAGCTGAACGACAAACGAAGTGTAGTGAAGCACTTGAGCGATACAAAGCGAATTATTGAGCTGATAGGTAAAATCAATGAACCTGTATCCATAGCGTAGTGAAGTTTGAGAAAGGAAAATTCAAGAAAGCAAGTACAAGGTTGTGACACCGGATTAAATACAAAGAGTAAGAAGCCGTAGGGTAGACTTTAGTCTACCTTTTATTATTTTTTATTATTTACAAAAAATAAATTATAAATTAAATAAACAAATAAAGTTTTCAAAGCGATATTTCGTTTTTAATTTGAATAAAAATCAAAGAAAGGTAGACTAAAGTCTACCCTACTACGGCTACTGCCTACCCTACTACTGAAAAAATAAATAAAATAAAAAAAATGAGAATGAGAGGTAAACTAAAGTCTACCCTATTGCCTAAATCTTAAAAAAGCCGCTGCACCAAAGGTTACGATACCAGATTAATTTTTAAATAATGTTTTTCTTTTTTTATATAAAATTACAAAGAAAATTATTATTATTATTGTTACAAGTGCAATTACAAGTTCTATATATTGTTTTATAGCTTCCCCAAACAACATTAGAACTATACTTACTATGAAAAATCGTAATCCTCGTCCAAAAAAACTTGCAAGCATAAATTTAAAAAAGTTCATATTTAAAATTCCGCTGGCAATAGTAAATACTTTATAAGGAATAGGTGTAAATGCAGAAAAGAAAACAGCAAGAGTACCATATTTGTTATAAAGATTTTCAACGGCTTCAAATTTTTCTTTTCCGCTTTTTTTAAAAAACCAATTAAAAGCAGGCCGACCTCCGTAATAGCCGATTGCATAACCTACAACTCCGCCAAAAGCTGAAGCTATTGTACATATTAATGCATAAAATAATGCTTTTGCAGGATTTGCTAAATCCATTGCTATAAGTAAAAAGTCAGGCGGTGGTACAAGAAAAAAACTTTCTATAAAAGAATTTAATGCTAACCCTTCTATTCCCATAGATTGAAAAAAATCATTTATTTTTAAAAAAAATTCTTGCATTATCTACCTCTGGTTTTTTATTTCATATAAAGTATAATTGAAATATGAAAATTATAGAACAAATAAAAAATCAAGTGATAATTTCAGTACAGGCAATGCCTGATGAACCTTTATACAAAGAAGAATGCATGACGGCATTAATGATGAGTGTTATTATGGGTGGTGCTAAAGTATTGAGATTGGCAGGAAAAAGAGATATTAGTATTGCTAAAAGGCTTTTTAATGTTCCTGTTATTGGTCTTACAAAACCTGATAAATTACCTTCTAATTGGAAAGATGTTGTTTATATAACTCCTTCCGTATCGGATGTATCGGATTTGATTCAGGCAGGTGCTGATATTGTTGCTGCTGACGCAACTCAAAGAATGCGTCCTAAGGAATCATTAAGTGAAATCTTAAGCTGTATTCATTTGAATAACAAACTTGCCATGGCTGATATATCAACTTATGAAGAGGGAATAAAAGCATTTGAAATGGGATTCGATATAATTTCAACCACACTCTCCGGATATACATCGCATTCAAGACAGGATTTGAAAACTCCTGATTTCGATTTATTGGAAAAACTTGTAAAAAACCTGGATTGTCCTATAATACTTGAAGGAAGAATTTGGACTCCTGATGAAGTGAATAAAGCCTTTGATCTTGGAGCATATTCCGTTGTAATAGGCTCAGCAGTTACTCGTCCGCAATTAATTACAAAACGATTTATTGAAAGAAATTAAATATGAAAAAAGTATTGGGTATTGATATTGGTGGAACAAAAATAAGTTATGCTATTATTGATGAAAAAGGAAATTTTCTTTCTCAAATTGAAAAAAAATCTACACCGAAAAATATTGATGAATTGAAAAATCTTTTTCAATCTATTATTAAATCAAAAGAAAATGATGTTGACATAATTTCATTTGCTACGGCAGGAGCAGTTAATATTAGTAATACCCGTGTAGAATCATCAACACCTAACATGCCTGAAGGATATAATAAAATTGATTTTACGGAATTAAGTGACAAGCCGGTATATGTTGAAAATGATGCAAATTGTGCAGCCTGGGCAGAATATAAAATAGGTGCCGCAAAAGGTGATGATAATACAATTATAATAACTCTTGGCACAGGTGTAGGCGGAGGAATTATTATTGAAGGTAAATTACTCAGAGGAAAATCCGGCAGAGCCGGAGAGATAGGAAGTATGAAAATTAATTCTGGCAGGGGCAGAATTTGTACCTGTCACAGAAAAGATTGTTATGAAAGTTATGCTTCAGGCAGCGGTTTAAAAATGACGGCGGAAGAAATTGCGAGAACCTCATCATTATTTAAATCAAGTATTTACAACTCAAAAAGTATTCGGGATATAACGACTTATGATATTATTGCCGGACTAAAACAAAATGATTTATATTCAAAAGAAGTTTTTGATACTTGGCAAAATGATATAATCATAGGATTAATAGGGCTGACAAATATATTTGATCCTGATAGTATTGTAATATCAGGAGGTATGGGAGAATTTACGGATATAAAAAAAATAGAAAATGATATCAATTCTGAAATTGTAGTATCTCCCGTAAAAGTTAAATTGGCAAAAACTTCTAATAACGCAGGGATGATAGGTAGTGCACTCTTGGCAGTTGCAAAGTATTAATTTATAAATATAATTTAATTGTGTGAGGTTTTTATGAAATTATTATTGAATATATTATGCTGGATTCTTACTGCTTATTGTATTTGTTTTCCTAAAATATATTTCCGGAATCCGATAAATACAAAAGAAGTCAGATTGAGCCAAATACTTGTTAATACACAACAAGAAGCGGAAAAAGTTAAAAAAGAGATTCAGGAAGGAAAAAGTTTTAAAAATGCGGTATTAGAATACTCTTTATGTGATTCTAAAGAAAATAACGGTGATTTGGGTAATAGTGCAAGGGGAATTCTTCTGCCTGATATAGAGAATGTTGCTTTTAATAAATTAAAATTAAATGAAATTTCTGATCCTATTCAAACGGAAAATGGCTGGCATATTGTAAAAGTAACTCAAATTAAACATTATTCGGATAAAGAAAGTTTTGGTGAACGATATTAAATAGAGTTTTATTGTATAAATTTTTTTTTTCAGATATAATTCATATAAATTGTCCGAGTAAATTTTCACGGAGGATGTGTAGTGAAAATTTAAGATCGGTATATTGAAAAGGTTACAAAAACGAGAAAGCGAAGAAAAAATTTGCACACTTGTATTAGTAACAAAATGGAGTTCATAGCAACTTTACGGCTGCAATAAAGCAAATGATAAGTTGCAACACTGGATTAAACTAATTAATGAGGATAGATTATGACAAGAAATCAATTGCCGGAAGGGGTAGGCAAAAAAATTGTTGAAGCATTAAAAAGACAAGCGGAAGCAGATATTTCTCCTTTAGAAGAATCAAATAATAATGTAGGTAATTCTATTCCTTTGACTGATATTGAGGAAAATGAAGAAATAAAATTTAATTCTTTATTGGAAGAAAATGAAAATATGATTATTGAAGAAGAAATTCCTTTTAAACCAAAAAATTCAGCTGATATAAATCAAAAAAGTAATGATATTGGTATAAAAAATATTAATGTTGATGTAAATCAGCCTATAGAAAACAAGGTTCAAGAATCTGTAAATAGAATTGAAACCGTGCGTCAGGCAACACCTTCAATATCAGCTCAGGTTGCAGAACCAAAACAACCTCAAAGAGAAGTTCCAAAAGCGAAAGAGCAAACAACGGAACCTACTGCTTTTACATTTGCACAAACTCAAGAAGTAAAAAAAGAACCTATGGTAAAAGTTCCGCAAAGTATTGTTTCTTCGGTTCGTGTTAATATACCGTCAAATGTTGCCGTATTAAAAAATTTAATTGCTTCTTTACCTGTCGGTGTATCAAAACAAACAGGAGCTCAAATTATAAGACAAACACTTGAAGCTATGGGTATCCCTATGAACAGTGTTTTGAAAGAAGCTCAAGAAGTACAAGAAGAATTAAACAGTTCTACAAGAGAATGTATGATAAAAATTCAGGAATATAAATCTCAAATTCTTCAATTAGATCAAACAGTTCAATATTATCAACAAAATGTTACGCAAATTAATGATTTGGTAAGTCTGTTTCTTTTAACGGATAAAAAATAATTTTAATTATTAACTCCATAACCGAATAAAGCAAAATCATACTTAATCGGATCATTAGGATCAAAAACTTTTAAATTATTTGTTAGTTCGATAACGCTTTCATAAGCGTTATCGTTTCTTTTTAATAATCCTAATTTTCTGCCGATGTTTGCACAATGTGTATCTAACGGAATAAGTAATTCAGATTTTTCTATAAAATCCCAAATACCTATATCAACACAGCTTTTCCTGACAAACCAACGCATTAACATATTCAGCCTTTTTAATGCACTCTTTTTTTGAGGATTAGGAAGAAGATGATAAAACCCTTTTGTTATGTTTTTACTTGTTCGTGCATAAAAATAATCAACAACGCCTTGAAACATACTCCAAATTTCTTTTTTTTCATTGTATGAATATTTAAAAAGATTTTCTAATGTTTCATTTTCATTGTATAAAATATTTAAAATTCTTATTATTTCAATAAAATCACAATTTTTTGAAAATCTATAATCACATCCAGTAATATTACCATTCTTTTCATCAAAGGATTTTACAAAATTATATGGTTTATTGTCCATAATGTTATTAAAAATATAATTCAATTTATTTATAAAAACTTCTCTTTTTCCGTATGAAAACATTGAAGAAATAAACCCGGCAATTTCAATATCATTTTTAGATTTGAATCTGTGAATGAATTGAACAGGGTCATCTTTTATAAAATCAATTGTTTCATATTGCTCAACATATTGATCTAATTGTGTTTTTAACATTTTCTTATTCCTTCAAAATAATGTTGTAAAAGATTTTTACATTCTTCTTCCATAATTCCACCTTTTATTTCTAAATTGCTGTTCATAATTTCTTTCATATTCGATTTTGAATCGAAAGCACCGTTTAACAGATCATAAGCTCCATAATAAACTTTGGAAATTCTGCTTTGAATAATAGCACTTGCACACATTGGACAGGGTTCTAATGTTACATACATTTCACATCCGTTTAAACGCCAGGATTTTAATTTTTTACAAGCTCTGTTTATTGCAAGAATTTCTGCGTGTGCTGTTGTAAGCTGCTGTTTTTCACGTTCGTTAACGGCTTTTGAGATTATTTTCCCGTCTTTAATAATGATTGCACTGATTGGTATATCTTTATCAGATTTTTTTGCAAGTTCTATTGCTTTTTTCATATAATCAAGATTCATAATTTTCTTTCTCTACATATAAAGGTAAAATAATTTTTGCTGTAAATATATTTTCTTTAGTTGAACTTAATTGTACTATTCCGTTCATTGCTTCAACAAGTCCTTTAACGATATATAAACCAAGACCTGTTCCTCGGGTTGTTCTTGTTGTTTTATCATCAATTCTTATAAATTTATCAAATAAAGTATTAATCGTTTGTTTATCTATGTAATCCGCTTGATTGATAACTTTTATTATTGCCTTATTGTCTTCATATTTTGCTTTTATTTGTATCGGACTGTCAGGATATGCATATTTATTTGCATTTCCTATTAAGTTAATCATTATTTGTTCTAAACGGTCTTTATCCGCATATAAAAGAGGGAAATCATTTGTAATGTTATTTTCAATTGTTCTTGTTTCAATATTTTTTACTGAATATATTGAATCTTCCACTACTTCTAATAAGTTAACTTGTTCTAAATTTATGTTTAACCTTGCTCCTTCTATATCGGGAATAACCAGTAAATCTTCAATCATTCTGGACAGGCGTTCTGACTGTTGTTTTATAATTAATAATGATTTATGTTTTGTTTCTTCATCTATTTCAATATCAGTTCTTAATAATCTTGATGTATAGCCTTTTATACTTGTAAGCGGAGTTCTAAGTTCATGGCTTACCGTATCTACCAAATTTGAACGAAAACTGTCTAATTGTTTTAATTCTTTATTTTTATGTTTTAGTTTTTTATATGAATCATTTATTTCTTTTATCATTGCATTAAATTCTTCAGATAGGAAAATGATTTCACGTGGTGTAAAAATATTAGTTAACGGAGTAATTTGTTTTTTATAGTTACCTCTGGAAAGTGCTATAATTCCTTTAAATAATTGCCTGATATTGAAATATAAATAATAACTGTACAAAAGTGTAAGAAATAACGTAACGGCGGCTGCTATTAAAAATGCGGCAAGGATTTTTAATCTTGCTTTATTTATTGTGGATTCCGTTAATTCTTTTGTTGTATTTACAATTATGATTAAACCTATATCATCCATTTTTAAATATACACGAGGTTGATTTTTTATTTCTTCAAATCTTGTTACTATATTGTTTACAAGATTTATTGGTAATTGTTTTATGTTTTTTTGGAAATCCTGTTCATCATAATTGTGTGCGAATATGAGTTTACCATTTCTGCTTACAATGTATACTCTTCTGTTTTTTTCATCCGCTATGTTATTAAAAATATTATCTTTAATTGTTTTAGTGTTAATTTCTGCTTTAAGATATTTATCATCGTGAATTTTTTCTATAAGCCATAATTGTTCAGTGTTATCATTGTATATTATATTGTCATTGGGATTAAAATCCGGATTTTCTGACGGTCTTATTAATTCAAAATCTTTAAAGATATTTGAATTAATTGCTATATCATCAAGATATAAAATTTGTTTTGATTCTGAAGGGATATGTTTTAATGAAATGATTATTTCATCTAACCTGTTGTTGTCGGATTTTATTAACGATGAAATATTATTTTCAATAATTTTTGCAATAACTTGAGCACTATATCCTAATTCTCTTCTTAATGAATGCTGGCTTACATTATTTATAACGAACCATGATATAACTGACGGAACTAAGACTCCGATTAAAGAAATTATTATTATTTGTTCAACTATTTTAAGTCTTTTTAATTTCATAATATAATCCGTTTAATCAGAATTATTTCCGAATGGAGTAAGTTTATATCCTACATTTGTTACAGTATGCAGATAATCGGGTATTTTGGGATTTTCTTCAATTTTTTGTCTTAATCCGCCTACATGTACTCTTAACATTCTTACATCATCATCAGAATTGTAACCCCATACTTCATTAAGTAATATTGCTAATGTTACTGCTTTATTAAAATGCTGCATTAAGCAATATAATATTTCAAATTCCGTCGGAGTTAATTTTATTTTTTTATTTTTTATTTGAGTTTCTAATGAATCGGGAAATAATTCAATATCTCCTAATTTTAATATTTCTTGTGACGGAGAATTATTTTTTGTTGAAGCACTTCTTCTTACAAGGGCACGAACTCTCAGTAAAACTTCTTGGATATCGAACGGTTTAACTATATAATCGTCCGCACCTGAGTTGAATCCTTGTGTTTTGTCATTAATAGTTCCTTTTGCCGTTAACATTAAAATCGGAATATTCGGTTTTGATGAACGTATATTTTGACAAACATCGAATCCATTCATTTTTGGCATCATAACATCAAGCAATATTAAATCGTAATTGTTTTCCAATGCCTTTTGAAGTGCTTCTTCTCCGTCTTTGGCACTATCAACAATATACCCGCTATGAGAAAGATCAAATTCTAATAATTCTCTAATTTCATTATCATCATCAGCAATTAAAAGTTTTTGCACTGTAATTTCCTTTTTTTTATTGATTTAGTGTCGATTATTCTCTAATATTAGCTCACTTGAATATATTATTACATATCTTATTTCTTTTTTAAATACAAAAAGTAAATAAAAAAAATAAAGAAAGGTAGACTAAAGTCTACCCTACTTTCTGAGAAGTAATCTATACGGAGCTAAAAAAACCGCAATTTTTTTATTATTTACTAAAAATAAATAAAATAGAAACCAAAGAAAGATAGACTAAAGTCTACCCTATTATCTACCCTACTGCCTAAATTTTAAAGGTACTGCTGCACAACGCGACACAGGATTAAATCATAAAGTAAAAGCCGCTACGTAAGCGGCCTTGTTTTATTTATCCCAAATCTCTTTCCAATTATATTTCGTAATTTTTAATAATAATCATACAGGGAAGTATTATGCTTATATTAAATCACTTATTCAGTGACTTGTATATATTACAATTTTAAAAAAAATTAAAAAATTGTTGTGAATACACTCAACATTCAATAATATTAACGTATTTGTTTAATATAAACATTTGTTAAGTAATTTTACAAATGTTTATATTAAGCTAAAAAATATTAGATTAAATAATATGGTTGTATATTGGAAGATAAAATGTTATGATTTTCTAAAATTATCCGAGAAAATTTTGCGATAAGTAACATAGCGAAATTTGCGAAAGGGTGAAACGAAGTGAACCCGAGTAGCGAAGGGGCTGAAATGAGCTAGAGCGGTAGCGAGCGAATGACAAGCCCCAAGACAGCAAATTTCAAGAGAGCAAGCACAAGGTTGCGACACCGGATTAAATTGTCCGAAACCATATAACAGGTAGTAAAGTTCGACTCTGAATATTGAGAAGTTAATTATGGATAAAAATTTATCGATAGCATTTGTATGGCATATGCACCAGCCAAATTACCAGGCACAACCGGGCGGTATAAGATTAATGCCCTGGGCACGTCTGCATGCAATAAAAGATTATCTTGATATGCTTATTATCATTGATAAATATCCGAATATAAAACTTAATTTCAGTATAGTGCCTGCTTTAATTGACGCAATTCAGGATTATTCAAATAACGGGCATGATATACATTCAAAATTAACGGTTACTGATGTAAATGAACTAACGGATGATGATAAATTATATATATTAAATTACTTTTTTGATTCTAATTATGATAATCAAATTACGAAAAATGAAAGATATAATGAATTATATATAAAACGGTACTGCAGCGAAACAATAGGTATAAATGATTTTACGCTTCAAGAGTATTCGGATATAATGATGTTATTTAATTTGGTGTGGTTTGATTCAGTTTGGAAAGACATATATCCGGAATTAAAAGAATTTGAAGAAAAGGGCAGAAATTATACTTTATCTGATAGGGAGAGATTAATAGAGTTAAATAGAAAAATAATCAGACAAATAATACCTTCATTTAAAGAATATCAAGAAAAAGGCAGAATAGAAATAATAACAAGTCCGTATAATCATCCTATATTGCCGATATTGATTAATCCGAATGATCTAAAAACGAATTCTTTAAAGTATAACATGCCTGATTGTAAAGTAGCATTAATAGATGACGCAAAAGAACAAGTAAGAAGGGCTGTAGCGAGAATAGAGGAAGTTTTTGGCAAAAAGCCTAAAGGAATATGGCCAAGTGAACATTGTATCAGTCAAAAAACGTTGGATGTTCTTGCCAATCTTGGGATTTCTTGGGTTATTACGGATGAAAGTGTATTATCAAATTCAATAAAAAAGGAATTTGTCAGGGATTTTAGGGGATGTTATGAAGATCCTTATGATGTTTGTTCATTATATATGTATAAAACAAAAAGAGAAAAGGAGATAAATTTAATATTTAGGGATTCATTTATTCCAAATTTAATCGGATTTGAGTATACACATCATGATAGTACGTTGTGTGCAAATGATTTAATAGAAAGAATAAAAACGGTATATGATAAATTAAAGAATTCGCCCGATAAGAGTCATTTATTAACGATAGCGATGGATGGAGAAAATTGCTGGGAAAATTATTCTGACGATGGGAAAGCATTTTTAGAGAGATTGTATTCTTTAATAAATGAAGATAAAACGTTAAAGACAGTATTGATAAGTGAATATACGGAAGAAAATAAAAACGGCTCAAAAATAATAAAGAAAGTTACTTCAGGATCTTGGGTGAATCAGGAATTTCAACTTTGGATAGCAGAACCCACTAAAAATTTAGCGTGGGAGTATTTAGTTGAAACTCGTAATAGATTAAAGATTGCGGAGAAATCTGGAAAGTTGTCAAAGGAACAAATAAATGCCGCAAAATCTGAAATATATATTGCGGAAAGTTCTGACTGGTTCTGGTGGTATGGAGAGCCAAATAATTCAGGGCAGGATCATATATTTGATTTTTTGTTCAGAGAACACTTAAAAAATGTTTATATATTAATAAAGGAAAAAATACCTGAATATCTTGAAATGCCATTAATATCATATATGGGGAAACCGTTAAGAAATCCCAAAAGGGAAATAAAGCCGATGATGAGCGGTTTAATACAAGGGAATGATGAATGGCTTTCGGCAGGTTGTATAGAAATACCGGCAGGGCCTGTACTTCAGGATAATAAATTGTTTAATAGGATATATTTTGGTAATGATAAAGATAATTTATATGTAAGATTTGATATAAATAAATATTTGCTGGAAAGTCGGGAAAGTTATAAGGAATATTTTTCAATATATATTTATATAAAAACGTATAATAGTATGCTGGAAACAACATCACCGTCAAGAACAACAAATAAAAAAGATTTTTTATTACCAGTACTGATAGACGGATATACGCATGAGGTTAAATTTGCACTAACGAGTAACAGAAAATATCCATTGCAATTTTCAAAAGCGGTAAAGGACGGATTATGGGAATTAACTTGGGGACATCATATTTCATATGTACATAAAGAGATATTTGAAGCTAGTATTCCTTTTGATGATTTGGGTGTAAAAAGAGGCGAATCATTAGACTTTTTCTTTATAACAGGTTGCAGCGGAGTAACAGAGGAAATATATCCGAAAGATGTTCCATTAACACTTACAAGACCGCAATAAAAAAAACCCTTCTTATAATAAGAAGGGGATGAGCACTAAGAATAAGCAATCAGAAGAGTTGAGGATTTACTATTTAATAATATAAGATTTTACACTTTACTTCATTGCACTTAATGACTATTTTTTATTCTTATACTTTTGTTTAACAAAGCTAAAGTCATATTTGTATTGTGATGAGAAATGGGGTAAAATAAATTTTGTAGAGGCGTTTTAAAAAGGTTAGCAACTTTAAGGTTGCAACACTGGATTAGATGTAGATCTGGGGTATTTATGAAAAAAGAACAACAGCTTAATGATTTAAAGTTGCAATGTATAAATTGTAATAATTGCGAACTGGGGAAAACGAGGAAAAATATAGTATTTTCAGACGGAAGTTCAAATGCAAAAATACTGTTGATAGGCGAAGCACCCGGAGCAGATGAAGATGAATCAGGAATACCGTTTGTCGGGCGAGCAGGTAAACTTCTTTCTAAAATTATAGAAGAATCCGGACTATCAAGAAAAGATGATTTTTATATTTGTAATACCGTAAAATGTCGTCCGCCCGAAAATAGAGTACCTACTGATGAAGAGAAGAAAGAGTGTGAAAAATTTTTGCTTAGCCAGATTGATATAATTAAACCTAAAGTAGTTATATTGTGCGGAGCTACTTCTGCCAAATCTTTTTTAGGCAGTAAAATAAAAATTTCGCAAATCAGAGGACAGTGGTTTAAAATTCTTAACAATATTGATGCTACAGTTATATTTCATCCATCGTTTTTATTAAGGAACCATTCTGAACTTGAAGGTTCACCAAGATGGCTTACAAAAAATGATTTGAGAAAAGTTAAAGATTTTATTTGTATAGAATCTTAAGAATTTGTAATAAATAAAATAACAAACTATACAGTTCTTTTGTATGTTTGCTAAAATAGAAATTAATAATGCGTAGATAGAGAGAGTAAGATGTCATCTGATAACAATTATAAAGAAATTTTAGAAGAAGTTTGTGATAAAATAAATAGTTTAGATACAATTAAAGATATAGATATTCTTAATATAAAAAGTGCGGTAGAGTCAATAGAAAATTTAGTTACGGACTCACAGGCAAAATTAAATTTCCAGGAAATAAAAGATAAACTGGAAAATATAGCATTTCAAGTTGATACTTGTAATGATACTCTTTTAAAGGATCTGTATAATGATATAAATGATTTAAAAACAGCTTCAAAAGGAATCGGAACATATCTTGAATCTATCAAAAATTCTCAAAGTAATACGCTTACTGTTAGTGAGTTTGAAGAATATCAAAAACAACAAATTGATATTTCAATAAAATCTAATGCTGCTATTTATAAAGAAATTAATGAATTAAAAGAAAATGCTAAAAAATTTGACAGTTCTCAAATACTAAAGAATCTTCAGGAACAAATGGGGAATATTAGCGGTTCTTTAGCTAATTATATAAAACAAATTGCAGAAAATATTAATCAGGCATATAGTTCGGATTCGGAAGAAGTTATAGGAAAAATAAGTTCAATCATTGCGGATTTAAATTCTGTAAATCAGAGAAATATAATTCAGACAGGTACTTTGGTTAAAGAACTTCAAGAAAAATTTGATGATTTTAAAGATAGAGAATATAAAAATCAAATATCTAAAATTTCCGAAATATATGACAGTTTAGCTATAATTCAGACTTGGATAGAAAAAGTAGGGTTTTTAAATAAATCAATTGAAAATGTTTATGAACGTTTAGGTGCAAATATAGATTTTGATGATGTATCAGATAAAATTGATATTATATATGAAAATATTTCCGCACTTAATAGTTGGACAATGAAAGTAGATAATGTTGATGATAATGTCTCGGGTATGCTTGAAAAAATTTCAAATCTTGCTCCGATTATGGAAGAAACAAAGCATATTTTAGATGTATTGGAAAATATTAAAAACAGATTTGATTCTTCTTTTACTGAAAATTTAGATTTTGAAGATCTGTCAAATAAAATGGATATTGTTTATGAAAATTTATCTTCTATTAATGAATGGGCTAATAAAGTTGATATAATTTCAGTAAAAGTGGATTCTATTAATGATAAAGTTGAAAATGAAACCGTTTCTTCCGATTTAAAGGATATTATACAAAAAGTTGAAGAAATCAGTAATGTTGTAGAAAATAATGTTCCTGATATTAAATCTATTGCTAAAAAAGTTGAGACTATTAACGATAAAATAGAAAATGATAAAATTGCTTCTGAAATTTCAGATATATCTAAAAAAATAGAAAATATTTCTTCTAATATTGAAAAAGATACATTAATTTTTGAAGTTAAGGATTTATCTCAAAAATTAGGTAATATTGAAAAAGTATTAGATAATAAAGATGTTTCTTTATCTGTAAAAGATTTGATAAAAAAATTTGATACTCTTACTTCTAAGTTAGATAACGGAACAATTGATCTTGAAATTACAAATATGTCTTTAAAACTTGAGGATGTTTTTAAAACTTTAAAAAACCAATCATTTCAAGAAGAAGTAAAAAATATCTCACAAAAAGTTGATTCTTTAACTACTAAATCTAACTATGAAGTAGTACTTAATGAAATAAAGGATATTTCGCAAAGGGTTGATTCTTTAGTTTCAAAATCTGATCAGGAAGTAATTCTTAATGAAGTAAAAGATATATCGCAAAGGGTTGATTCTTTAGTTTCAAAATCTGATCAGGAAGTAATTCTTAATGAAGTAAAGGATATATCGCAAAGGGTTGATTCTTTAATTACAAAATCT
>CANPZN010000023.1 GCA_947588785.1 Candidatus Gastranaerophilales bacterium | reverse complement strand
TTATATATTTTATCAATCATAAAATCTCCTTATTTTTTAATTTTTTGGAAATATTATATCAAAATTACCCCCCCCCCAATGCAAATTTACATATTTACTTTAATAATAACCGATGTAATACTTATCCTTTTCCATCAACCATAAAGTTTTCAGACTCACTTCATAAGCATATAAGCTCATAAAATTCATTTTTTATTTGATTTTTGTAACTTTTTTAACATTCCGGACGCAATTTTTTATATTGATGAATTTTAAAAAAAATATAGCATCCAGGTTACAATAAGAAAAATGTATATTTCAAATTCAATAAATACTAATATGAATAATAGATTGCAAATAAAAAAATTTACTTTGCAGTCTAACACTCAATCAGATAATAAATTTAAAAATATTATAAAAGGAAATACAAAAATATTAGCAGGATGTCTGGTTGGATATAAAGGATTCATTTCCGGATTCAGAAGAATTCTTGGTATTCGAATAGAAGAACATACAACAACATATGATAATGCAAAAAAGATTATAGAGTCAGGTTTAATACTTAATCCAAAGTACGGAGGCACTGGGGCATCACAAATTTCTCCGATTTTTCAAAAAAATTCCAAAGGTTTTGTACATATAACCGGAATTCATAAAGATTTTAAAACTGTATATAAGTGTCATGATTCTGTTAAAAATAAATTTGATATTTTATTTTTCAATGAAATAACAAGAAAAAAACAAAATCTACTTTACAGATTAACAACAATGATACAATTCAAATCAAAAAATAAATATCAAAGAATAAAGGAAGTATTTAAGGCGAAAACTTTTTATGTAGGCGGAACAGATAACTATTTTAATTCAAATTTTATTCCTGATAGTAATGCACTTGCACTTAAAACAACAGATTGTGTAAAGGTCACAAAAACGAAATTAGGAGCATTCATACAAGCATTAAAAAGAGAAGGGTTATCCGGTATAAAGCAGAACAAAATAAGAGTTATATTAGGAGCTGTTATTTCTTTAATCTGTTCTTATACTTGCTTAAAATTAATTAAAAACGGATTAAAAGATATAAAAAATGAACACTGAAATGAAAATCAAATCTTTTTATAAGGTTTAATTTCAAATAATTCAGGATATATTTTTATAAACTCATTTAAATCAGTATAGAATGCTTCAAAATCAATACTTTTTTCTTCTTTAAGCGGTGAGATATACATATTATAAGAATGTAATATTGATTTGGCAATAATACCCGCAAATGAATCATTGCCTCGTTCAAAAGGACTTTCTTGACTAATTAACCAATGAATAATAGCAGTCGATTTTAATATTTGATGTTCATTAGGATTGTTAATAGATTTAAGTTTTTCATATTCTTTTTCCGCTAAAGATAAATTAGAAATTTTATTCACAGGATTAAAGCCATAAGAAACCAAAATTGCAGAATCAGAATCAACAGATTCTATTTTACATACATTTGCATTTCTATATTCAAAATTAGATTTTGTAATTAAATAATCACAATATTCCAAATCAAATATCTTAGATTGATATTTTTCAAAATACTCCTGCCCTCTTCCATTTTGATTTAATATAAACGTCCCCGCACTTTTTCTTCTTTGCCCATAAGCTTCGTTATTATTAATAAGAGGTAAATTTTCAGATACATAATCAATAAGTTCAGAAAATTTTGCCCCGCCGGAAATCATATCCGAAACTTTATATGTCAGCATATTCATAGCTTTTGCCCAAAGTAGATCTTTTTTATACTTTTTTAATCTGATAAAATAAACATTATCGCTCAATTGTTGTTTTCCATTCGATCTTTTTTTGGGTATTTCACTTCGGTTTATCCCATAAAATGCTATTCGTTGTATATTATTTGATTTAGCAATAATATCGTCCTGATATATTTTCACTGGTTCAAGAAAGGCAGAGTGAAATTTTTTCGGATAAATTGAATAATTATGTGTACTATTTCTTCTAATTTGCATGATTAAATATACTCGGACATATTGTATCTGATATAATGCACGGAAATATTTAAATTTGCCATAAAAAAAAAGGAACTTTTTAGGGTTCCTCTGAAATCTTTTTCAATTTCCTCGTGTGTTAGTAAAGGTAGTAGTAAGTAAGGTATGTATGAATATATTTTTTATTATTTTTATTATGTTTTTTTAATATCTTGTATTTATCATTTACATATATATAAAGTATATAACAATTAAATAATTGCTTTTATAAACAAAAAAAATTTGAATATTTAGAGAAAACCCAATATTTTTAAGGTTTTGTAGTCTTTACAAAAGTTTACAAAGTTAATCTAGTATCGCAACCGGGTGTTTGTTGTCTTAAAATTTGCTGTCTTGGGGCTTGTTATTCGCTCGCTTTTGCTCGACTCCACCCTACGAAAATTCGCTCTCTTGAATTTTTCTCTCTTCGGACGAGTGCTTCACTACACTTCGTTTGTCGTTCAGCTCGTCCTCATACTCTCGGGTTCGCTCGCTTTCGCTCGACTCCACCCTACGGAAAATTCGCCACGTTCCGAACCAACAAAATTTTCTCGGACATAATAAAAGTATATTACAGCATACCTGCAGTTGCTTTATATAAAGCTATTTGATTTATAAAGTAATCTGTTTTATCAGAAACTACAAGTTTTTCCGTTGAGAAAAGTGTTTCTCGTTTTTGAAGTAAATCTAATTTAGAAATAATACCTTCATTATATTTTAATAAAGTATAATTAAAATCTTTTTTATCATAATCAAAAGTTTCAAGAGTTTTTAAATATTTTTGATTATCAAGTTTTAAATTGCAAAGAGAATCATTAATTTCCTGAATAGAAGTAAGATATGATTTTTGATAATTTACATAAGCCTGATTATATTTATTTTTTTGTAATTTTAGATTAGCGATTTTTGCACCGCCGGTAAAAATAGGGAGCATGGCATTAGCTCCTAACAGGCCAATAGAATTAGTCCAATTCATTTTTCTGAAAAATTCCGTAGAGTTAAAAGAGAGCAGACCAATAATATTAAAAGTAGGCAAGAAATCTTTTTTAGCGGCTCTGATGTCGAGTCCTGTTTTTTTAAGCATTATTTGAGCGGAAATATAATCCGGGCGTGATTCAATTACATCAGAAGAAATTGAATCAGGGATAGACTTATTAATCACCAGATCATCAAAAGCAATTCTTTTAAAGTCATTTTTATTTTCAGGGCTGTCTCCGATTAAAACAGCTAATAAATTGAGCAATCGTTCTCTTGTTTTTTTTAATTCAATGATATCAGAATTAGCATTAATATAGGCTTTATTAGCGAATACTGTATCCGCCGTAGATACAAGACCTTGTTCATTACTCAAATGCATAAGTTCATAGATTAATTTACGGTCATCAATTATTTGATTTTGAAGATCAATAAGTTTATCAAGTTTAACAATATTATAATAAGTTGTTCCGACGGCACTAATAACTGATATATAGGCTGATTTTTCATTTTGTTTTGAGATTTCAATTAATTTATCCATAGCCTTTGTATAATCACGGTTTTTACCGAACAGATCCAATTCATAATTAGCGAAAATAGGCAGAGAGATTAATCCGTCAGAACTTGTAACACCGGGGAGTTTATATAAAGCCGGTACGGCTCCTACACCGATTGAAGGTAATTCTTTAGCACGTTTTAAGTTTTTATTTTGGACATTTTCTTCTATTTTTAAAGAAGCCAATTTAGCATCATTATTACATTGAATTGCTTTAATAATATAATCATAAAGGAAAGGATCATTAAAACTTTGCCACCAGGAAATATTTACGGAATCAAATATTGAAGATTTATCAGAAATATATTTATCATCCGCAAAAGCTAAAATAGTACAATTAAGCAGAAACGCACTTCCGACAAATAAAGAAATAATTAATTTTTTTAATTTCATTGAAAATTATCCTAACTCTCCCCCGAATTGGGTTTGTAATAATTGAAATTACTTTAATAATATACTAGTATATATTTATAATAAAATCAAATTATAAGTTATTTTGAGGTAAAAATGAGTAAAGAAGAAAATCAAACAGGACAAAACAGTAAAAAAAATCGAGCATTAATTATTATTATTGGAATAGTTATATCAATTATTGCAATAATATATTATATAAATTCACTCAAATATGAAACTACTGATGATGCTTATATAGAAAGTGATTTAACTCAAATATCTTCAAGGGTATCGGGACAAATAAGCGAGATATATATTGAAGATAACCAACAAATAGAAGAAGGCGATTTAATTGCGAAAATTGATGATACAGATTATAAAGTAAAATATGAACAAGCCCAAGCTATGTATGAAAAAGCATTATATTCTCAAAAAGTTGCGAAGGCGAAGTTAAATGCGGTTAATTCCGAAATAAACCTTGCAGAAAGAGATTTAGATCGATATAAAAAATTATATGAAGCAGGTGCAGTATCACTTCAAACATTAGATAATGCTCAGACAAGGTATGATAATACAAAAGCAAAACTTTTATCGGCACAGGAAGATATATTATCAAATACAAATGATAAAGTAGCTGATGCTAATTTAAGGGTATTAAAAGCACAAAGAGATCAGGCGGAATTATATTTAAAATACACAGATATTATAGCCCCAAACAGTGGAACAGTAACGAATAAGAATGTAGATAAAGGTAAATATGTACAAGCAGGTCAGCCTCTTTTTACATTAGTAAGCGACAAAATATGGATAGAAGCTAATTTTAAAGAGAATCAAGTCGGTAAAATGAAGGTTGGACAAAATGTAGATATAAAAATTGATGCATACCCGAATAAACGATTCAAAGGGAGAATAGAAAGTATACAAAAAGCGTCAGGAGCGAAATCGAGTTTATTTCCTCCCGAGAATGCCGTTGGATCATTTGTAAAAATAGTACAAAGGATTCCTGTTAAAATTATATTTGATGAAGAAATTAATACGGAAGAATATAACATTATTGCAGGAATGAGTGTAGAGCCAAAAGTCAGAGTAAAATAATGACAGAAGAAATACAAAAAGAATGGAAACCTAAACATAATCCGTGGATAGTATCCGTGCCGATAATTGGTGCTTCATTTATGTTTGTATTAGATGAAACGATAGCGAATGTAGCATTGCTTCATATGGCAGGAAGTTTCAGTGCTTCAAGAGAAGAAGCTTTGTGGATATTAACCAGTTATCTGATAGCATCGGGGATAATAATACCTGCAGTTGATTGGTTTTGTAAATTAATGGGTAGGAAAGCATTTTTTACATTTAGTGTTTTATTATTTGTATGTTCGTCATTTTTATGCGGGATTGCAAATTCTCTCGGGATGATGATATTTGCAAGGATATTACAAGGATTAGGGGGAGGAGCATTATTACCATTAGCCCAAGCAATACTTCTTGAGAATTTTTCAGTATCTCAGAGAGGGAAAGCGATGGCATTATTTGGGATGGTTGTAGTAATAGCTCCAATAATAGGGCCTGTATTAGGCGGATGGATCACAGATAATTTTAATTGGTCTTGGATTTTCTTTATAAATATACCCATAGGATTATTTACGATAATATTAATAAAGTATTTATTGGAAGATCCA
Organism: Candidatus Gastranaerophilales bacterium; assembly: GCA_947588785.1. Classification (GTDB taxonomy): domain Bacteria; phylum Cyanobacteriota; class Vampirovibrionia; order Gastranaerophilales; family Gastranaerophilaceae; genus Avigastranaerophilus. The sequence goes on along the minus strand of CANPZN010000023.1, from coordinate 18,538 downwards.
CCGTATGCAAGGAAACAAAAAAATATCAGAATAGATACTTTGGGGTTTTTCTTATTAACAGTATGGCTGGTAACATTACAGATTATTTTAGATAAAGGGAACAATGCTAATTGGTTTCAGGCAGCGTGGGTTAGAAGAACTGCAATAGTATGCGTTGCGGCAGGTATATTATTTTTTATATCACAATTAAAAAGGAAAGAAACACTTGTAGATTTATCAGTATTTAAAGACAGGAATTATTCCGTAGGAACTTTGGTACAGGTGGTAGTTAACTTGGTATTGCTAGCATCAATGGCGATTTTACCCCAATTTTTACAATCATTAATGGGATATAATGCGTATTTAAGCGGATTAACTATGATGCCCAGAGGTGCAGGAAGTTTAACATCCGTAATTCTTTCAGGTGTATTATCTAATAAGATAGATAACAGACTATTATTATGTATTGGTTTAATATTTATAGGAATAGCAGGTTTTCAATTAAGTGAATTAAATCTTGATATATCAATGTCATCAATAGCAGTACCGAATTTTATTTTAGGGCTTGGAATGGGTTTTTCCCTTGTACCAAGTATAGCATTATCGGCAGTAACATTAAATAATAACCAAATGACAAACGCATCAGGATTACAAAATCTTTTGAAAAATATAGGAGGTGCAATAGGAACATCATTATCAGGTACAATGATATCAAGATATTCTCAAATGCATCAATATTCTATGGTAGAAAATTTAAACTCATTAAATCCTATATATCAAGAACATTTAAAATCAATTGCAGGAGGATTAAGCCAATATACACATCCTGTTAGTGCAGAATATATGGCTGAGAATATGTTGTATAACCAATTAATTCAACAATCAACATTATTAGGTTTTGTTGACACTTTCAGAATGTTTTCAATTGCTGCAATGATAATTATTCCTACTGTATTTTTATTAAAAAACATTGATTATAAAAAAGAAAAACAATAGGTTTAAAATAAATTAAAATTTGGTATTAATAGATTATAAGTTATCTATATTTTATATATAATTTATGTCTTATAGAACTTTTAAACTTATTTCGTTAGAAAAACTCTTTTTCTAAATTCATTAAAATTTTTTATGCAAAATTTTGCCACACTTTTAATGAAATTAATTCCCGAAATTAAAAATAAAGGAAAAAGAAATGAATTTAAAATATTTAACATTTGCGTCTCTTATATCATGCTTATTAATAAATCAGTTTGTATTTGCTCAAGATACGAAAAAAGAAATTTTAAAGAATAAATCCTACAATAATACAACCTTGTCTTTTTTAAATGAATCCGGTACGCAAATTCCGGAAAATAATACAACATACCCTGAGAGCGGATATATTTTACAAGCAACAAAAAACCCACAAGGAACAAATGTTATAACAAAATATGAAATAACAGATGTAACAAAGTCATATCCTATATGGGGGGGGTATATAAGTATAAAACGAAGGGAATTATACCCCATTATTATGAAGTAATATCAGCCAAGAAAAACTATGGTTCAGAAAAAGGAACTCAAGACATATATTATAAGTGGACAACTGATGAAAATGGAATTAAAAATCTAACGTCAGCAGACCAAAATGATTATGATATAGTATATCATCTTGATAGTTCAAGGAAAGCAAGCAGTACAATCAGGTCTAATCAAAGTGGCAAAAATCTGGATAAAGATTTTTATAATTTTACAGGTACATATTCGGGAGGTGCAATATACAATTACGCAAGCAATTATAAAATAGGTAATATAACAGGTGATTTCATTGGTAATTCATCTGAATCAGATGACTATAGCAATATTGGAGGTGCTATATATAATAGATCTGACGGGGTAACGATAGGAGATATAACAGGTAATTTTATTAATAACAATGTAAAATCAGCTAAATATTCCGCATATGGCGGTGCTATTTATAATTACGGAAGCAAAGCTACAATAGGAAATATTAAAGGAGATTTTATAGGTAATTATGCAGAAACCACAGAAGCACAAGATCCTAATAGCGGAGCCGGTGTCTATGGCGGTGCTATTTATAACTCAGGAAGTGAAGCTACTATAGGGAATATAACAGGTAATTTTATAGGTAATTATACTAAATTAAAATTTAGCGGTCAGTATGATGTAAATTACATATTTGGAGGCGGTGCATTATTTAATAATGGCGGAAATATAAAAGACATTATAGGGGATTTTATAAATAATTATGCTGATGGTGATCATGTAAATTTTATGGGAGGCTGTATATTAAACGTAAGTGCAAAGATAGGCAACATTAGCGGAGATTTTATAAATAACTACAATCAAACAATAGGAAAAAATGCTTATGGCGGTTCAATAGCAAATATAAACGGAGATATTAAAAGTATATCAGGGGATTTTATAAATAATTATACACTAATAAAACAAGAAGGGGCAGGATCATCTGCAGGCGGTGCAATTTACAATTTCGGAAACGGAATGGATAGTAAAATTGAAGAAATTAACGGTGATTTTATAAACAACTATGCACAAGCTTCCAATGGTTCACCATCCGGAGGAGCTATATATAATACAGACGGCGGAAAAATAACAACCATCAATGGGAATTTTATCAAAAATTATACTACTTCAGAAAAAGGAACGGTAGATGGCGGTGCAATTTCTAATTATTCCAATAGTTATAGCGGTAATAATTTACAAGCTTCAGGAGATGTTACAATTGATAATATAAATGGGAGTTTCCTATATAATTATGCATTATCAGGAGAAGGAATTGCTCATGGCGGTGCTATAAGCAATAATGCCCACGGTATTAAAAACGATAGTCAATCTGAAGATTCTAAAAAAATAGTAATGCCTCTAATGCCTCTTTTAAAAATATAATTGGTGATTTTATAGGGAATTATGCAATATCCCTAAAAAAATCAGCACTGGGAGGTGCTATATATAACTTAGCAGATAACACTAATACCAGTGAATATACAAAAAACAATGCAACAATAGAAAATATTACCGGGAATTTTATAGATAATAAAGCCCAATCAGTTACGGAAGGAACAACCGGTGGGGGTGCAATTTATAATGCTAAGTCTGAACCCGCAAAAAATAGTTCAACAAATAACAACGAAAATATAGCAACAATAAAAAGTATAAAAGGTGATTTTATCAACAATATCTCAGTAACAAATAAAGGATATTCTACAGGTGGTGCAATATATAATTCGTCAAGGCTCGGTACAATACAAGGAAATTTCATTGGAAATATTGCAAAAACAAATGAAGGACAAAGTTATGGCGGTGCAATATATAACATCGGTACAATAGGAAATCTTGAAACAGAATCTGAAACAGAGGAGAAATTAAAAACAGAATCTGCAAAAGAGGAAAACGGAATATATAATTCAAACTTTTATAATAACCATGCGGATACACACGGAGGTGCAATATTTACAAGTACAGATTTAAACATAATATCAGATGGTACCCAATCGGTTTTTGCAGGCAATACTATAAATAACGGCGTAAATGAAGCTATATATGTAAACAGTTCACAAGATAAAAATACTGTTTTATCTTTAATAACTAAAAATAACGGTATTTTTATTTTAAATGATTCAATTAACGGAAATATAGTTAAAGAAAAAGACACTCAAACTGAACAAGGGCATTATATACTTAATTTAACAAGCAAAGACAACACAGGAACAATACATGTTAACAACGATATAAAGAATGCAGACATTATTAACACGGGAAATAAAACAGAAGTTTATAGAACATCATATTTAAACAATAATAATTCCTTAACTGTCGAATCAGGAGAAATAAATATACATGACAAGATTGGTATAAACGGTCTAAAATTAAGGAATTTTGATATAAAAGGCGGAACAATTAATATTGATAGTACAGATGTTAATCTTGCCCAAAAGCAAATGGGGAAAATAGCTGCAGAAACATACAACAGCAATGATAATGATAAAGTTGAAGTAAATCTGCTAAGTAGTGCGGAAGAAAATAAATCAATCAATCTAAATAATATGCGACTGCTGGTTGACGGAAGAAATGACGTAACGGAAGTAGAATTTGCGGATTCAAGTTTTTCACTAAACGTAACATCACCCGTAAAAGAAGCATATGCCCCTATATGGAAATATTCGGTTGATTATACTACAAAAGGAACGTATAGAACAAGCGGCAGCGACGGATATTTTATTTTTTCAAAAATAGGATATAATCCATCAGTATTAGCCGGTTCAATAGCCCAATTAGCAGGCGGATATACGGCAATGCTGCAATCATACAAATATGCATTTGAACATGCAGATACATTTTCAGGATTACCATATTCATCAAGAACAGCCAAACTAAATGCAAATAAATATTCAGATACAAAGACAATATTGCCTGCATATTATAATGAATTTAATCAAAAAGGCATATGGTTTAAACCATATAATTCATTTGAAAGTATCGGTTTAAAAAACGGGCCGAAAGTAGATACCATATTATACGGTTCATATGCAGGTATTGACAGTGAAGTACTTGAACTTAGGAATGGTTGGAAGTCAGTATATACAGGTTACATCGGATATAACGGATCTAATCAAAGATATCAAGGGAACCAGACATACCAAAATGGTGGTTTACTTGGTTTAACCGACACTTTCTATAAAAATAATTTTTACACAGCGATTACTGCTTCTGTCGGAAGTTCAATAGGACAGACAAATACAATGTATGGTCAAGAAGATTTCACAATGTTATTAAGCGGAATTGCTTCAAAAACCGGCTATAGTTTTGAATTTAAAGATGGTAAATATATTATTCAACCTAATTTACTATTATCATATACATTTATAAATACATTTAATTATACAACAGCAGCCGGATTAAGAATGCACCCGGAAGCAGTCCATGCAATTCAAATAAACCCATCAATAAAATTTATTATTAATACAAAAAGCGGATGGCAACCATATATAGCAGGCGGATTTGCATATAACATTCTTGGCAAAAGCCAATCTCAAGTAAATGATTTATACGGAAATAATACCGAACTTCCGGCATTAAGTATAAAACCATATGCAGAATATGGGGTTGGTATACAAAAATTATGGAATGATAAATACGCAGGATTTTTACAAGTTATGATGAGAAACGGCGGAAGAAATGGTGTTTCATTAAGTGCAGGTTTTCGCTGGGCAATAGGTAAAGAAAAAAAATCTGAAGAAAAATAATTAATATAAATTTATACACAAAAATTAAAATTATCATTATAAAATTAATTTTTGTGTAAAAATAATATTATTGGATACAAAGGAATGAAGTATGTTGAACAAGAAAGTTAAATCAATAATTCTTGCTGCAGGAAAAGGCACAAGAATGAAGTCCGATCAACCCAAAGTTCTTCATACTATTTTTAATAAACCACTTTTAGGATATGTCATTGATGCAATTAACAATACTGAATTAGCAGATGAAAACTTTGTAATTGTAGGTCATGAATCTGAAAAAGTAGAAAATTATATAAAAAATAATTATTCCGATTCAAAATGTATACTTCAAATGCCGCAGCTGGGAACAGGTGATGCAGTTAGTAAAGCGATACCATATTTAAAAGAATTTGACGGGTATATTATTGTTATCTGTGGCGATACCCCATTAATAACATCGGAAACAATAAAAAATTTCATAGAATTTCATGACAATAATCATGCTGATTTAACCATTATGTCAGCTATTTTTGATAATCCCAAAAATTACGGAAGAATTATAAGAGATAAAAACAAAAAAGTTATAGCAATTGTCGAAGAAAAAGATACAACACCCGAACAAAAAATTATAAAAGAAATAAATGCAGGTATATACTGTATTAATTGGAAAAAAATACGGAATGCATTTAATAATATTGAAAATAACAATGCTCAAGGAGAGTATTATTTAACAGATATAGTTAAATGGGCAGTACAAGAAAATTTAATTGTACAGTCATATATATTAGAAAACAATGAAGAAATATTTGGAATAAATTCAAAAGTTCAATTAGCACAAGCAACAAAAATATTAAATAGAAAACAAGTAACCAAACTAATGGAAGAAGGAGTTCAAATAATTGACCCTGATACAACATTTATATCACCGGAAACTACGATAGGAGCTGATACAATAATTTTACCGAATGTCTATATTAGCGGAAAAAATATCATAGGAGAAAAATGTAAAATCGGGCCTTTTGCTCATATAAGAGATGGGGCGGTTATAGGAAATAATGTCCGAATCGGTAACTTTGTTGAAATAAAAAAGTCTGTAATAAAAGATAATACTAATGTTTCTCATCTAAGTTATATAGGAGATGCACAAATAGGTTCACACGTCAATATAGGAGCAGGAACAATTACTGCAAATTATAATCCGATAACAAAAATAAAAAGTAAAACAATAATAAAAGACGGAGCGAATACAGGTTCAAATTCAGTTCTTGTTGCACCTGTAACAGTGAACGAGAATGCTTCAATCGGAGCAGGAAGTATTATAACCAAAGATATAGAAGCATATTCATTAGCAATAACCCGTTCACCACTAAAAGTATTTTCTAATTGGGTTAAGAAAAAAATTGAAGAATTTTCAGGAGGCAACAAATAATGGCACTAGAATTAGCATTTCCCCAAGGTACAAAAACAATCAATCCGACACACGATATAAAATTGTTTGCAGGACGATCAAATATTAAGTTAGCTGAAGAAATAGCTGAATATTTGGGAACAACGGTAGGTCCAATGATAGTAAAAAACTTCGCTGACGGAGAAATATATGTCCAAGTTCAAGAAAGTATAAGAGGAGATGATGTATTTATTGTACAGCCTGTTTGTAACCCGGTTAATGAAAATTTGATGGAATTATTAATAATAATAGATGCATTTAAAAGAGCCAGTGCAAAATCTATTACTGCTGTAATTCCATATTACGGTTATGCAAGGCAAGACAGAAAAACATCCGGAAGAGAAGCTATTACCGCAAAATTAGTAGCAGATTTATTGACAACGGCAGGAGCGGACAGAATTCTTGCTATGGATCTGCATACAGGACAAATCCAAGGATTTTTCAATATATTAGTAGATCATATATATGCAACTTCAGTTATTGTGGATTATGTAAAGAGATTAAATATTCCAAAAGAAGATATAGTTGTAGTAAGTCCTGATATGGGAGGAGTAACTCGCTCCAGATATTTTGCAAAACAAATGAAATGTCCTATGGCAATAATAGATAAGAGAAGAAATCGTCATAATGAAGCTGAAGCCGTTAATGTTATAGGTGATATAAAAGATAAAACTTGTATTATGTTCGATGACATAATAGATACGGCAGGAACTATATGTGGTGCAGCTCAATTACTAAAAAATGAAGGAGCAAAAGATGTATATGTATGTGCAACACACCCTGTATTTTCAGGGCCTGCTTTAGAAAGACTTGAACAATCTCCGATAAAAGAAGTTGTAGTAACAAATACAATTCCTTTAAATAAAGCCTTTCTACCGAAAAAGATCACGCAATTAAGTGTCGCACCATTATTAGGTGAAGCTATATCAAGGATACATGCCGGCGAATCCGTAAGTTCATTATTCGGATTTGAAAAAGAATATGATCAATAAATAACAAAAAAATACCCCCATTTTGGGGGTTTATTTTATAATGACTTTTTTACTTAACTTCTTTTTTATTTTTTCTGCACATTTATAGCAATAGAAACAAGAAACACCGCATTTTGAAGCACATAAATGTCCGTACTTTTTAAAATATGCTATTTTTGGTAAATATGGTTTAATATCCACCACTGTACATCCTTTTATCATATATCTGATGTGATGGTTAAACATATTTATCCAGCATAATTTAATTACATCATAATCTTCAATCCCTTTTAAATACAATCCGGCGTCTTTGATATATCCTCCATATTGATAAATATTTGAATAATCTCTTCCTACAAGTTTAAATTTATTAATTCCGATTTTGTTATACTCTTTAATTTCCCAAGGATAAATATTATTAGATTTACATATATTTAGAAACGGTTCTTGCTGGAATTCTTCTGTACAAATAGAAATGTAGAAAAGTTCATTAATTTCATCAATTTTTGATATTTCTATATTCCTGTTTGGAATGTTAATTTCATTTAATTGACAGCTATGAGCAGCTCTATGAGGACATCCGCCCATACATCCTTCATTTACTATTATTTCAATATCTAAATTTGGATATTGTTTTCTCAAATTTTTTAATAGTAGAAAATTTTTATTTACATCATGTGAAGGTACAATCTGTTTTACTTCGGGATGCATTTTAATAAAATTTTGATACTGTTTTATATTGTTGTACTCAAAAGAAGTAGAAGCATATAAATTAAGGTCAGGGTAGTATTTACTTAAGTAAGAAAATAATTTAGGGTGAGAGATTCTATATTTATTACATCCGATATGTTTTAATCTCATTATAAGAGAATTTAGTTTTTCAATTTTTTTAGGAAGAAAAGCGTCATTTGCATCAATACTTCTTGGAGTATTTAAAAGGTAGATAAAATCTAAACCGTTATTTTTAGTATATTCTATAAGTTTGAGCCAATGAGCCAAATTAGTACTTTCTTTATAAAAACATCTGGCCTGTTCAAATCCGGTATAATCTTCACAATTTATAGGCAATCCAAAATACAGATTAGTAATTTTACTTTTGCTTAATTTTTTGTTTATTTCAAGAATTTCATCAATTAAATGCTTTTCCATAGGCATAGGGATAGAAAATTCATTCATTATTTAACCTTCTTTTTGATTTTTTGCCTAATAATACTTTGTTTTATTTTTTTCATGGCTTTAAGCTTATAGGTAAAACACAGCCCGCATTTATCATATAATCTGCTGTTACAGTCTATGCATCTGTTTGAAATAAATGTTAACCTGTTATAAATATCAATATTGTTATAAAAATAAGTCCTTAATATTTCAACAGATTTAAAATCAGAAATAGGAATTCTCATATTTTTAGACAAACCAAAACACCTTACCGCAGTTAGATCAGGTAAAATATCTATAACAGGTAAACAAGTATTTGTTGTAGCAATTGGAGTTTTATTTTTTGTTTTATTCCCTAAGATTGATAATTTTAGTAAAACTCTTTTATCTTTAATATCTAAAATACAATCAGGAATAGCATTACAATCATTATAAGGAACAATGCCTTTTTCCAAGCAGTCATTTAAAAATTGCATTAAATAAGGTTTGATTCTTTTGAAATTTTCAAGTGCATTACAAGTATTCTCTTTATTTGAGTTAGATATTGCAGTTGAAAATCTTAAATTGTTTTTTTCTGCTGTTTGAAGTAAATCAAAAATGAATGAATAATCCAAAGTGTTTGAATATAAATTTATTCCTAAAACAAATTCTTTTTTTTTATTTTCTTTTAATAATTTAATATTATTTTTTAATTTTTGATATTTAACTTCCCCTATATCTTTATATGAATTTGTATTAATTAAAATATGGAACTTTTTATTCCGTAATTTATCAATGTATTTATCAATTTCTAAACCGTTAGTAAATAAAGAAACAATATTAATCTTTTTATCTTCAATCAAAATATCCAGTATTTCATTAAACCTAGAATGCAATGTAGGTTCACCGCCTATTAAACCTACAAAATCACTATTCGTTTTTATAAAACTCAGTGCTTTTTTAAAATTGTCAATAGAAATTTCTTCATTTTTTTTATTAACAAATTCATCGGCAAAACAATACGGACATTTTAAATTACATTTACGTGTAAGAAAAATATTTGCCATTATAACCTACTTACAAGATGTATTATACGATACATAATAATAGGAACCTGAATTATCGGTATAACATCCCATTCTGTGGTAACTAACACAATTACAATAAACGTTTACGATAAATATACTGGGAGTTTCTACTATATCTTTGTAGAAATCTAATATTTGTTCATCATTTAAATTATCAATATCACCAATATCCATATATACCTTCCTTTATTTGTTTAATTCCAGCATTTTACCAAATTCATAGTTCCATTTTTCATATTCAAAAAGAAAAAAACCTGAAACCGGAGTAAATGTCATTTCATTAAAATAAAGTTTACCCTTATATATAGCCCAATCAACTCTTACTAATTTAAAACCTAGAGCCAATTCAGATGATAAAGAAACCGCCTTTTTTAAGTTATCATCAATCGGGTTTAAACTTTTTACATATTCTCTTTTAAATGAAAAATCAAGTGTCTTAAAGTTTTCATCATATATGGTTGCATATCTTGGCTCTGAATATACAATTTTTTGAAATAATTTTGGTTTTCCGTTAAAACAATATATTTCTATTTCATCAAGACACAACTCTTTTCTGCCTTCTTCTTCTAAGAGTTCTTCAATAATAATTCCGGGTTTTATATTCTTATATTGCATTTCAAAACCGGCAAATAAATGAAATGATTGCTACAGCCAACCATCAAAATGTTTTTTTACTATGCTTTTCAAAATGTCATTTGTTAATAATTTCTCTTTATCCTTAATTCTATAATGCCATTTGCACCCATTATTTGCTTTTACCATAAAAGAATTTGGAAGATTATCAAAATTTATTTCATCAAAACAAGAGCATATTTGTAGTACAGGTTTTAAATATTCGGATCCGATTTTATCTTTAACCCAATCTCTTACTAAAATTTTATCTGTTAATCGGGTTTTTAATTCTGTTGCATCATACAATTTAAGCCACTGAATTTTTTCATTAAATGTTTGTGGATTTTTTAAATTAAGTTCTTTTCCTGTTAAATATTTGAATGTTTTTTTTAAATATTTAGGATATTCACTTTCGGCAAGATTAGCAAGTAAATCATAAGAATAAGGCGGATCAGGTATTTTGTCATTATTATTAAAACTAAATTTACTAATTAATTCATTTAACATATTTCAACTCCAACTATTAAACACATGATTACACCTTTAAGGTGTTATGTCAAGGTTAAAATTAATTTATGTTATATATACAACAAAATATAATGTAAATAAGAGGTAAAATGACAAATCCATCTGATTTACAGAAATATTTGGGTAACCAAATTAAAAGATACAGAAAAATGGCCAATTTATCTCAAGAGCAATTGGCTGAAAATATTGGGATTGCAACAAATTCATTAAGCAGTATCGAAACAGGCAATTCCTTTATGACAGTATATACTCTTGAGAAAATTCTTACATCATTAAATGTTACTCCAAAGGAGTTATTTGATTTTCCTGAAATAAGCTACAAAGAGACAGATATGTCGGAATTTATAGATAAAAATTTATGCCATATAAAAAATGATAAACAAAAACTTGCATTATTATATAACTTTATTCGTTTATTAATTTAACGATATCAAATTTGCATTTCTTTTAAAAATTTACTTACTTTAAAATCAGCATCCGTAGAATTTTTTATATCATCAATAGAGAACAAAGGATTAATTTCCGTTAAAAACATACCGTCAGGAGTAATATTAAAAACAGCCCGTTCAGTAACAATCATATCAACTTCTTTATAAGCAGTTAGAGGAAGAGTACATTTTTTTACTATTTTTGATTCATTATTAGAAGTATGAGTCATAGCAACAATAACTTTTTTAGAACCTACAATTAAATCCATGGAACCGCCTATTCCGGGAACAAATTTCCCCGGAATTTGCCAGCTTGCTATACTTCCTTCTTGATCTACCTGTAATGCCCCTAAAACAGTAGCATCGATATGACCACCTCTCATAATTGTAAACGCCATTTGAGAATCATAAAAACAAGCACCTTCATTTACTTCAACATAAGCTCCACCGGCATTAACAACATTTTTATTAAATTTAGGCCCTGTTTGATTTTTTCCCAAGCCCAATATACCATTTTCGGATTGAAAAATTATATTAGTATCCGAACTCACATAATTAGCAGCTTCGGTTGGTAATCCTATACCAAGAGTAACAATATCATTAGATTTAAATTCAAGAGCAATTCTTTTCGCTATAATTTCTTTAATTTGATCTTTACTAAGCTGATTAACTAAAAGTGACATTAATCAATCCCCCGATTAACAATATAATCAATAAAAATACCGGGAATAACAACTTCATCAGGATTTAAACAATCCGTTAATTCATCAGCTTGAACAATAACCGTATCAGCTGCCGTTGCCATAGAAGTATTAAAATTTCTGGTAGTACCTCGGAAAGCAACATTTCCGAACTTATCAACCTTAGTACCATATATAATTGCATAATCAGCCCCTAATGGTTCTTCAAAAATATATTTTTTCCCTTTGATTTCTACTATTTTTTTCCCATTTTCCAAAATTGTACCGATACCGGTAGGAGTTAAAACACCGCCAAGACCAGAACCTTTTGCATGAATTTTTTCAACCAATGTACCCATAGGATAAAATTCAACCTCGATTTGCCCTGAATGCATTTTTTCTCCGGTAACAGGATTCGTTCCGATATGTGTTGTTATAACCTTTGTCACTTGATTATTTTTTATAAGTTTACCCTTGTCAGAATCTTGAAAAGAAGTATCATTACATATCATTGTAAGGTTTTTAACATTAGTTTTAACAAGCTCATCAATAATTTTATCTGCGACACCACAGCTTAAAAATCCGCCGACCATAATAGTCGAACCATCCTTGATAAGGGAAGCAGCCTCTTTTGCAGATATTATTTTTTTCAAAAATATAAACCCTCTAATTAAAATCCTATTTTTATATTATCACAGAATTATCAAAAATATAAAATTATGATAAAATTTGTTTATGAAATATTTACTAATAAATGCCCCGGCTTTTGAAATCTATAATTCTCCTTCTATCGGAATACCTAATTTATTAAGTATTTTAAAAAGCAATAACATTCAAACTCAATATATAGATTTAAATACAAATTATATTTCTAAATTACTCACAAGAAACTATCTGGAATCCATTTTAAAAACTTCACAAGAAATCAATAAAGATAAAAATTTAAAAAATCTAATTATCAGCAAAAAAAATATAATTAATTTCTTATGTTTTATTTTAAAAAATAAAACTTATTTTTATAATCATATACTTTTTGAATATGCCTATATTAACTTGTTTCAATTGACAGAAAATTTCCAAAATTGCATATTGAAAAATTTTGATGAATTTAAAATAAACAAAATCAATGATAATTATTCATTAAATATTGATAAATTAAAATTATATATAGATAATAATCAATTTTTCATTTGCAATTATTACAATGAAATTTTACCTTATATATTACAAAAAGAACCTAACTGCATTGGTATATCAATTAATACAGAAATACAATTTTTTACAGGACTAATTCTAGCCTATAAAATAAAACAATTATCCCCGCTTGTCCATATTAATATCGGAGGATGTTTTTTTAAACAAAATTTACAAGAAAAAGTTCAAAACATTTCAGATATTTTTTCTGTCTTTTTTAACAGTATATCAATAAAAAATAATACTAAAACAATTACGGATATAATTAAATACTTACAAAACGAAATAAAAATAGAAGAAATACCCAATTTTATATATAAAGAAAACAATAAGATAAAAATTAATACAAATGAAGAAAATATTCCTATAAATAAATTACCATTTCCCCTATTTGATGATTATAACAAAGAAGAATATTATTGTCCCGAATTAATTATACCGGTAGAAGCTTCAAAATCTTGTTATTGGGGAAAGTGTATATATTGCAATTTTTGCAAATTTGAAAAATATTCCGCAAAATCAGCAGAAAGTTTTGTTAATGAAATCGAATTTCTTAAAAATAAATACAAAACAAATTATTTTATTTTTTGGGATAATTCATTCCATCCTGATTTAATAGATAAAGTTTCTGAATTACTCATAGAAAAAAAATTAGATATACAATATTGTATATATGCAAGACTTGAAGAAAAATTTAATTTAAAATTATTGAAAAAAATGAGAGAATCAGGTTGCAGAAGAATTCAATGGGGTTTAGATTCAGCTTCAAAAAAAGTTCTTAAAAATATCAATAAGGGAATTGATATAAATAAAGTAAAACAGATTTTAAAAGATTCTACAGAAGCAGGAATATTCAATTTTGTATACTTATTACTGGGGAATCCTACAGAAACAAGAGAAGATCTTGAAGAAAATCTTAAATTTATAAAAAATAACAAAAAAAATATACAAGCACTGGGAATTTTTCCAAATGTTTCATTAAACTATAATTCAGAAATTACTTTGAATTATTCATATTACAGCAATTTATTTTATACAACACAAAAAGAACGAAATTATTATAAAAATAAGATTTTAAAAGAATACGGAATAAATGATGAAGATATTTTTATATGCCAATACTCAACATACTTTCTTTTATATTTACAGAAATATAATATAAACCAACTACAAAAAAAATTTAAATTATATAAATTTTTAAAACCTCATAATATACTAATAGATTTATATGTAAAGTTTTATCATTTAAAATATAATGCAATAAAGAGCTTAAGAAGGAATAAAGATGAGTGAAATAAATATATGTTTTACCTGTGATGATAATTACGGAGAGTATGCTGCCGTTACTATAGCATCAATATTAAGTAATGCTGACCATAATGATCAACTTACTTTTTATATTATTTCACATAATTTAAGTAAAGATAAACAAGAAAAAATTGATCACTTAAAGAATATAAAAGATTTTAAAATACAATACATTTTTCCGAATGAAAATTTATTTAAAGAATATAAGGATATAAAAACAATAGAATATCTGCCTTTAGCTTCATTCTACAGATTAAAAATATATGATTTAGTAAAAGATGTTGATAAAATAATTTATTTAGATTGTGATACAACAGTAACAAAAAGTTTATCAGAATTATACAATACAGATATCAGTAAATATTACTGTGGCGGAATTTTGGATTTAGACTATAAAAAATACGGGCAGCAACTTCATCTAAAAAAAGAAAAAACATATATCAATTCCGGAGTATTACTATTGAATTTAAAAAAATGGAGAGAAGAAAAAGCTGAAGAAAAAATTATAGAATTTGCAAAAAATCACGCTGAACAAATTCATTTAGGAGATCAAGATCTAATAAACAAATGTTTTGAAGATAAGATATTAATTTTAGATAATAAATGGAATGTACAAGTAATAAATTATTTTACAAAATCAAGCTATTCAATTAATAAAAATATAATCCATTTTATGGGTAGCTCAAAACCATGGAAATTTGGTTCATTTATGTCAGATAAAAAATTATATTTTAAATATCTAAGCCTGACAGAATTTCAAAATCCTAATAAATTATGGCACATAAGATCCACGATTTACGGAATATTTCTATTTTTGAAAAAAGAACCATTATTTTTACTAAAATCAGACTTTTACAGGAATTTAATACATAAATTGTCCGAGAAAATTTCGCAATAGGTAACCCGTAGGGTGCCAATAGAGCCGGTTTAAAATTGGATTATTTTCGAGCCAAATATAAATAAGTTAAACCAAACTTTAAAGGTGACGCTGCACCGAACCCGAGAATATGAGGACGAGCTGAACGACAAACGAAGTGTAGTGAAGCACTCGTCAAAGGAAAATTCAAGAGGGCAAGCACAAGGTTGCAACACTAGATTAAATAAAATTATAACAAAATAATTATTTTTCAGGTGTTTAATACAGTGTTATTTCATACTATTTAAAAGAATATGAATTATGAGAATTAATACCAATTTAACACCAATAATAAATAGAAACAGGTTTTCGATCAATAACAATAAAGATAAATCAAACTTCAACGGGAATTTATTATCAATAAAGCAATGTCAATCTTTTAAAAGCAGAAAAAAATCAGAAATAAAAGAAGAAATATTTACAACTTCTATTGATTTAAAAACCGGAGAAATTAGTCCAATTGCAGAAGAATTTATAAATTTAGCAGTTAATGGAGAAAAAAAATTTTTTTGGAATAAAAAAAACACTTCATTAATAAAAAACCTTTATCAAGGAGAAATATATGACATTTCCGGAAATGAAAATCTAATAAAATTATTAAATTGCTTAAAAAATAATAAAGGTATATTTGAAGAAGAAAATTTAAAATATCTTAAAAAATTACTTAAATTTAAAAATATAAATGAAAATACAAATAATTTTATTACATCCATAGAATTAATAAAAAATGACAAAGGAATATTAACAGAAGAAGGATATAAATTATTTAAAAAAATATTCCGAGATACACGTTCTATTGAAATTACAAATAAAATTCTAAGTTGTTTAAATAATTATGTACCGCAGCAAAGAAAATCAATATATGATACATTATCTCAAATATTAACAAACAATGATGAAAAAGTTAATAATTTTGAAATTGCCTGCACTAAGTGTTTTGAAATTGATAAATATAATCAAAATGAGAATTTAATCAGAATCAAAAACTGTAATAAAAAAGGACTTGAAACATTAAAAATTTTCATAAAAACAAATAAATATTTATCATACAGTGAAGAATTTTGGAATACATATGAAAATTATCCTCAAGAAAATAAATTTATACTTCAAATAGTAGAAAAAATAAAAAGAAATGACGATTTGAATAATTTAGTATTTATTATAAAAAAATATTGTTCGAGAGAATTTTGCGACAGAGAATTTGAGCAAAATTCCGAATCGGCTACTTTAGAAACAGATTGCGAGTTGAATCAAAAATGCGAAAGTGAAGAAGTTTTTACTCCATCATTAATGACGAATAATCAATCAAGAGAGAATTTAAGCGATTACGATCGGTCTTTGACGAAGTATGACACAGGATTAGATAATACAAGTAATAACAAAACTTTAAATGATTTTATAAAAAAGAAATTAACAGAATATACAGATAAAGGATTACCTCTCAAAGACTTTACTTCCATATACGATTCAAGCTATATTAAAAAAGGTAATAATGAAAAATTTGACGAAGAAACATATAATCTTCTTATTTCAATATGGACAATACAAAAAAAAGAACATATAAATATTGATACAAAAATCAATGATTACATAAACCTTTTAACCGGAAACAACAATGAAATGAGTTTTACAAAAAGATATGAATTAGCTGATGATCTAAGAAAAATAAAAGAATTCTCAAATGGAAATATCAGAGGAATAGAAAAATTTATTGATTCATTAAAAAAAATTGAGATCACGGCAAATATTGATAATATATGTTTAGAGGTAACAGAACAAGCAAAATCTGAATTTATAAAAGAAATAATAAGTTCAGACAATACAAAATTAACTCCGTTTGAAAAAATTATGCAAGAATCGAAAGAATTATTACAGAGCTATTCAAACGGTTTACCATTAAAATATACAAGAACCAATTTTCTAAATGATTTATCAAAAATATATAATGAAACAAAAAATACTCCTCAACAAAATCATATAATACAAAACATAATAAATAATCAAATAGGAATTGTACCGAACTGGGAATCAAATAAAATAACAGGTTATAACGGAATTTTAACCAATAAAAATTTATCCCTGAATAATCAATATGAAAAAGAAATATACAAATTAATAAATAAATTTTTATATGAAAACGAAATTAAAACAAATAACAAAGAATTAAACAGATATTTAAATATAATAATAAAAATGTTTCCTGAATTTATAAATACCATAGGGAAAAAACAACACGCAGTACATAATTACAGCATTGATACCCATTCATTATTGGTAATGAGTGAAATAGTCAATAATAAAGATTATTTAAATAAAATAACCTCAGAAGAAAGAAGTATGTTAAAAATTACTGCAATTATGCATGATTTAATGAAAAAAGAAAAAGAAGTCGACAAAGAACATCCGTTTCAATCAGCAATATATACAGGAAGTATATTAAAAAAGCTCTATGATGATTCTAATAAAAAAGATAGAATATACAATATGATTAAAAATCATAACTGGTTAGAATATTATTCAAATTCAGAAGACAAAGAACAAAAAGCAAAAGAAACAGCATTTATCTTTAGACGGGTAAATGATTTTGAAGCCGCCAAAATATTTACACAAGCCGATTTAAAATCAATAAGTAAAGAATTTTATGAAACACACAAGAATGCAATTGATGACAATAATATAAAAATGATTAAAGATTATATAGATCAATTACATTCATCAGGCATAGCAATTTTTACAAGTAAAATAATTAATCCCGAAAAATTAAAAAGCCATAAAAAAATAATTAACGGAAAAGAGTATATAATAATTAATTTGAATGAAATCAAAGAAAATGAAGACTTATACAAATATGGTTTTGAAAAAGGAATAACAAAAAAAGATTTAATTTTTTCAGTACATATGATACCAAATGAAAAAATTAAAGAGAATTTAAAAACCGCCCTGGACTTAACAAAAATAGTAAATAGCGGAATATTATCACAATCACTTATAACAATAGAAGAACAAAACACAT
>CANPZN010000022.1 GCA_947588785.1 Candidatus Gastranaerophilales bacterium | reverse complement strand
TGCATACTCTGCATTAATGCTTGGAGTATTGCTCCCCAAATTAAATATTTGGATGACAAAACACAATAAAAAATTTAGTTTGAATTTTTTAAAACAGCTAAAAATATTTGAAAAAAACGGAAGAAAACAGGAAAATAATAAAAACTTTTATGATCAAAAAATAGATTCTAAATCAAATTTTCAAAACGGATATATATCAATAAATGAATTTCAGCAATTAATACGTACAAAGGAAGATTCATATAATTCATGAGCAATTTTATAATAATATTCTTTTGAAAAAACGGTGAAACTTTAACAAGCATATTCCAAAAAAAAAACAGGCAGTTATTTTCTTCTGCCGGTTTTTATATATCTTCTAAAATGATGTATTTTTATCATATTTTAGCAATATTTATAATATGTTCAAAGATATTATTGTTTACCAAACATAAAATTTTTTTAATAAATTGCCCCTGTTCATATTTTATTGTATAACAGAAAAATATTTGTTATAAAGAGGTTGAATAATGGCGAAAGAGAGTATTCAAACTACATGGCAAACCAAAAAAACATTAACACAAAGTTTAGAAAAATATTTGCTTGCAATTTATGATATTTCAAAAGACAATTCTAATATCATAGTTAAAGATGTATCAAAATATTTAGGTATTGGAGGAGCAACAACTGCAACGGCAATAAAAACTTTAGTTAAAAAAGGACTTATAAATTATGTGCCTTACGGTAATATTACTCTGACTAAAGAAGGTGAAAACCTTATTCAATTGAAAATCTACCGCCATAATACAATTTCAAATTTTTTAAACCAAGTTTTAGAAATAGAAAAAACTTCAGCTGATAAAAATGCCAGTGTTATTGAGTATTCAATGACAGAAGATGTTTTAATAAAATTTGTTAATTTCCTTGATTTTATGAAACAATGTTCTTGCAAAGAGCCAAAATGGTTAAATAGCTGTAAACATAGTCTTAAGAATGGACGAATTTCAGAAAAATGTACAAACTGTGTTTCAATTCAAGGCGGATGTAAAGATTGCTGTTCCTAGTGTGCAAGTTATAAATAATCGTACCTAGGTGCTTCAAATTATATATTTACTTTGACACCTGTTAAGCATATACTTATACAGCTTTTTGCTAATCTTTTTATTCACTTTCAGCAACTACAGTAATAATTTGATTCCCATAACTATCAACATGTCCGTCTGTTTTTTCTATTATGTATCGAAGTCCTTTTTTGCCTTCTACAGCTTTTTGTGCAACTTCTAATGCCCTTTCAAATTTAGAATATTCTCCAATTTGTTTTCTTGAAAATTCAGAATAATCTTGTTCCGTAATAACATGAAACATATATTTCTCCTTTCATATTTAATATACTACAAATATTGAATAATATATTCATTTATATGATATTATGTAAATATCAAAAAAATATTCTAATTTATAATTTTAATAAAAAAAATAATCAGATAGGACAAAAATGGATATAAGTTTTAATGTTAATAAAGAAAAATGTATTCATTGCGGATTATGTAAGAATGATTGTCTTTCAAAAGTAATCGAGATGGATGAAAACAGTACTCCAATAGTAGTAGCACCTAACAGATGTATTAATTGTCAACATTGTATGGCT
Source organism: Candidatus Gastranaerophilales bacterium (assembly GCA_947588785.1). Classification (GTDB taxonomy): domain Bacteria; phylum Cyanobacteriota; class Vampirovibrionia; order Gastranaerophilales; family Gastranaerophilaceae; genus Avigastranaerophilus. Next base: position 22,563 of record CANPZN010000022.1, on the reverse strand, counting down.
ATATGTCCTGTCGGAGCTATTTCTATTAATAATAAAGATCCTCAAAGTGCAGAAAAAATATTCTCTCAGAATCCTGATATGATTCTAAATTTGATTAAATCACGAAGAAGTATCAGGCAATATAAACATGAAAATATTGATAAAGAAATATTAAACAAATTAAAAGAAATGTTAAATTATGTTCCAACAGGATGTAATTATCATAAACTTCATTTTTCTTTTATAGATGATGTAGAAATTATGGATGAATTTAGAAATTATGTGAATAATAAAATTATAAATGCATTGACAAAAACTCCAATAAAATCAGTATTAGATAAATTTTCAATATATGCAAAAAATTTGATAAACGGAGAAGATGTTATATTTAGAGGAGCTCCTCATATAATAGTTGTTTCTAATTCGGTAAAAGCACCTTGTCCAAAAGAAGATTCAATTATTGCATTGAGCTATTTTGAATTATATGCTCAAAGTTTAGGACTTGGAACTTGTTGGTGCGGATATGCTCAAATATGTTTTAATCTTTTTCCTGAATTATGTGAGTATATGAAAATACCAAGCGGATATCAGCCCGGATATGTAATGTTATTCGGTTCAAAATCTGTAAATTATTCAAGAACCACAATTCCTGATAAATATAATATTGTATCTGCTGATAAAAATGAAATAAAAAATATATCCGCCGGAAAAACTTTAAAGAGATATTTTTGGAACATAATAAGGTAGTATTCGGAATACGAAAAAATGGAGATAATATGAACGAGGAATTACTCACAATAATAGAAAAAAATAGCAGAATCGGATTAAAAGATCTTGCAGTAATGTTGAACATGACAGAAGAAGATGTTTTATCCGAATTGGGAGAAATGGAAAAAAATGGAGTTATTTGCGGTTATCATACATTAATTGACTGGGAAAAAACGTCGATTGAAAAAGTTACTGCTTTAATTGAAGTAAGAGTTACTCCTCAGAGAGGTCAAGGTTTTGATAAAATAGCTGAAAGAATATATAATTATCCGGAAGTTCGTGCTGTATATCTTATTTCAGGCGGATATGATTTACTTGTTATATTGGAAGAAAAAACACTTCGTGAAATTTCAAATTTTGTATCAGATAAATTATCAACTCTTGATAGCGTGTTAAGTACTGCCACTCATTTTATTTTAAAAAAGTATAAAGATCATGGTACTATTTTATCTAAAAAACATATTGATGAAAGAGAGATAATTACACCATGACAAAAGAACTTTCAAATAAAGTTATAAATATAAAACCTTCAGGAATCAGAAAATTTTTTGATTTGGTATGTGAAAGAAAAGATGTTATATCTTTAGGTGTTGGAGAACCTGATTTTGATACACCTTGGCATATTCGGGATGAGGGGATATATGCCCTTGAACAGGGAAGAACATTCTATACATCAAATACAGGATTGAAAGATCTAAAAAAGGAAATATCAAACTATTTAATACGTACACAAAAGATTGAGTACGATCCAAATAAAGAAATTATAGTTACTGTAGGCGGATCTGAAGCAATTGATATCGCATTGAGGTCATTGTTAAATGATGGTGATGAGGTAATAATTCCTCAACCGTCCTATGTTTCGTATGAACCTTGTACTATTCTTGCAAATGCAAAACCTAAAATTATTAACTTAAAATCTGAAAATAATTTTAGATTACAACCTGAAGAATTGTTAAATGCAATAACACCAAAAACTAAAGTTTTGATACTTCCATATCCGAATAATCCCACCGGTGCAATTATGGAAAAACAAGATTTAGAAGCGATAGCTAAAATTATTATACAAAAAGATATATATGTAATGTCTGATGAAATATATTCAGAACTTTCTTATAAAGAAAAACATTGTTCAATTGTATCTATTGAAGGTATGAAAGATCGAACTATATTAATAAATGGATTTTCAAAATCATATGCAATGACAGGATGGCGTTTAGGTTATGCGTGTGCTCCAAGTGAAATTATAAAACAAATGACAAAAATTCATCAATTTGCAATAATGTGTGCTCCTACAACAAGTCAATATGCCGCAATTGAGGCACTTAAAAATGGAGATGAAGATATTGCATTAATGCGGCAATCGTATAATCAAAGAAGAAGATTTCTATTAAATGCTTTTAAAGAAATGAATTTAAGTTGCTTTGAGCCATTTGGTGCTTTTTATGTATTCCCTTGTATAAAAGAATTTAAAATGACAAGTGAAGAATTTGCCGCAAAATTTTTAGAAGAAGAAAATGTAGCGGCAATACCTGGTAATGCTTTTGGTGAAAGCGGGGAAGGATACTTACGAATATCTTATGCTTATTCTTTAGATAAATTAAAAGAAGCTATGAAACGATTAAAACATTTTGTTGATAAATTAAGAGAAGAATCATAATGATAAGATACTTTGTGTTCCTTCATTGACGGTGAGTATAACTTTACGGTTATGGCATTGAATTAAATTATATGAATTTTTAATAAAGAAATTATAATTAAACAATAATATGTAGCCGGTGCTGAAAATATAAAAGCATCAACACGATCTAAAATTCCTCCATAATTTAAAAATAAACTTCCGCTGTGTTTTATTCCTAAATCTCGTTTTATTAATGAAACAGATAAATCTCCGATTTGTGAAAATACGGATATTGTACAACCAAGAAAAAATGAATCAAAGAAATTAAAATTAAATAATTTTATCAATAATAAGCATGTTAAACAAGAAAAAAATATATTGGAAATTGACCCCGCAATAGTTTTGTTCGGGCTTATTTCAGGAGCCAGTAATTTATTTTTAAACAAAGGGCCTATTTTTGAAGCACTAAAATCACCTAATAATACGGCTGAAAAATATACTAAAATAAAATTGAATTTATTTTCAGGGAAAAAATAAAATAATTTTACTATGTACAATGCACTAAATGTAAATAAAAAACCCATTATTGTTCCAAAAGTTGTTTTTATATATGGTTTTTTGTTTTTTACTATAGTAATAAAAAATGATAAGAATATACCAACAACTATTACAGGTGTTACATAAATATGTTTATTATATATAAAAATGTATGCAAGAATTATTCCTATTAATTCAGGAATAAATTTATGTATCGAAATATCATTAGTTTTAAACATATTTCTATATTCTTGTAAAGCTAAAATAATGAAAAAGATAGAAATTATAAATAGAATTTCTTTAGAAATAGCAATTGCCGTTAAAATAGCAAATAAAATAAAAAATCCTAAAATATATCTAAGTAATTTCATTTAATATCTTTCTAAAAAGTACATTTAATCCAGCCGTTAAAATATATTTATGTATAAAAATACCGCATAAGATTAGATAAATTGTAACATATTAAAAATAATTGGGAAAAATGTAAAAAAATGTAATATAATAAAGCAATGGCAAAAGTAATGTTAATATATCCGCCTGGGGAAATATACCAAAGAGGAGAAGATAGATGTCAAATAAATGTACAGGCATCCGTATCTAATGCATTAAGGGCTTGTAATGATTTGGGCTATATTGCGGCAGGGCTTAAAAAAAAAGAAATAGAGGTTTTCCTCCGTGATTATCCTGCCGAAAATCTTAATTTAGATAATTTAAAAATTGATATGATTTCATATCATCCTGATATAGTATTTATCAGTATAACTAATGGCAGTATTTTTAATGATTTAGAAATTGTAAAAAAAATTAAAGATATAGACCCTAAGATAGTAATTATTTTAAAAGGTGCATTATTTTTTAATCCTCAAGATGATCTTTTTAAAGAACTTGATTTATCTGATATTGATTATCTTGTTGGGGGAGAATCAGAGTTTATTGTGCCTGATATGATATATGCACATTTGTATAATAAAGAATTATTAAAAAATATTCAGGGAATATGCTATAAAAATCAAGGAGATTGGATAAACAATAAATTAAATACATTTGTGGAAGATTTGGATTCAATACCTTTTCCGGACAGAAGTTTGATGAATAATAAGCTCTATATAAATCCTCAAACTAATAGACCAATGGCAACTATAGCTACATCAAGGGGATGTCCTTCGTCATGCATATATTGTGTATCACCTGTTATATCAGGAAAAAAAGTAAGGTACAGGAGTGCTGAATCTGTTTTTAATGAATTAACAGATTGTGTTAATAATTATAATATTAAAGATTTCTTTTTTAAATCTGATACGTTTACTATAAATAAGAAATGGGTGTTGGATTTATGTAATTATATTATAGCTTCTCCACTGAAGGATAAAATTAACTGGGTTGCAAATTCAAGAGTAAATACTATCGATGAAGAAATGATAAAAAAAATGAAACAAGCAGGTTGTTCCGTTATTGCTTTAGGTCTTGAATCAGGCAGTGATGAATCCTTAAAATTAATGAAAAAAGGTACTACTGTTGAAGAAAATAAAAAAGCCGTAAAATTGATTAAAAAATACGGTTTAAAAATATTTGGATTCTATTTAATAGGTTTTCCCTGGGAAACTAAAGAACATATTGAACAAACAAAAAAACTAATTTTTGAATTGGATACGGATTTTATAGAACTTTCTATTGCAACTCCTTTTAAAGGTAGTGAATTGTATTCTATGGTTTTTGATAACCTTAACGGGGGAGAAAAAATTTTAGGAAAAGATTCTTTTAAGTATTCTACTATGGGAACAAAATTTATAAAACAAGACGAATTAGAAAAATACAGAAAAGATATTATTTTAAAATATCATTTAAGAGCTTCTTATATATTTAAAAAAATATTTAATAAAAACATTACGCTATCTCTGTTTTTTAATTATATTAAATATGGTTTCAGACTTATTAAAAATCTTTTTTAGGATAAGCGTCACAGCACAATTGACAAGCATTGAATATTTTACATTGTTTTAGCTTATTTCTAAATTCTTTATAAGGTTTTTCATTTAATATTTTTTGTATTCTTTTATTTCTTACATTTCCTAATTTAACGGATAAACAAGGATAAATATCACCTTCCGGAGTAATAAATACACTGGAAAAAGGTATATTACAGGGCTTATATATTTTTTGAATATTTTCAGTTCCCAATGTAAAATATTTTAAAATACGATCCAAATCACCAACTTCTTCAAATTTAGGAGCCCACCTTAATTTAGTGGGTGCATTCTTTGAAATGCTTTCCAATTCTTTATAAATTTCAATAAAATGTTCTTTATTAAAATACATTTCTAAGGGATATTGAATTTCATAAAATTCTTTAGAAAAATCTTCATAAAGTTTTGAATTTTGTCTTAGAAAATTATTCCTTTTAAACGATAAAGAATAGAATTCCGCTCCTAATTTGATTGATTCTTTATATATTTTTGGTAAGTCATCAAGGTTGTTTTCTAAGATTACACTTTTTATGTCAACTAAAGGACGTTTTATATTTTTTTGAGTTTTTAATTCTTGTAAAGTATAAAGATTTCTTATTATATTCTCCCATAATCCTTTTTTATTACGAATTTTATCATGATTTTCTTCAAATCCGTCAACAGAAACAGATAACAAAAGCATGTTATTTTTTATAAATTGATTTATTTTATATTCGTTTAATAATAATCCGTTTGAAATTATACTTACTTTCCCAAGCGTTTTTTTGCAAGCTTTTTCAAAAATTTCAAAGAAATCATCACGAATTAAAACTTCTCCAGCAACAAAAGAAATAAATGAATAAATAGGAATTTGATCAATTATATTTAACCACTCTTTCGTAGTCATCTCATTTTTTTGCCTGGATTCATTTATAAAACAGAAACTACAGTTTAAATTACATCTGTAAGTTAATTCTAAAAAATATCTTACCGGCGGAAACATATGATTCCACGGATTTAATTCCGACAATAATGAATAACTTTTTCTTAAATTATCAAATAATATTGATTGATTCATATTTATTTTTTTTCATTAATAAAATGAGTAATAATTGCAGCAACAATAAGAGTGATTGCCCCTATAAAGAATGCATATTCCCAGTGATAGTTTATTCCTGATTGAAATTCATATGAACATTGATTTATAAACCAAGCAAGAACTGTACAAACTAAGACTTGAGGGCCTGCAATAAATATATTAAAAATACCCATTACGGATCCTTCTGAACCTTTTTGTATAAATTCAGAGAGCATTGCGAACGGTAAAGCTAATATACTTGCCCAGCCAATACCTGCAATAGCCATACAAAAAAGAACAAATCCCGGTTCTTTATATAATCCCATACCTATAAATGTTAATGATAAAGTAATTAATGAAATTAAATGAACTCTTTTGTTTCCAAACTTCGTTGATAATAGACCTATCGGAATTGAAACAAGAAAACAAATTAAATTTTGTATTGCAAAACAAATTGATGAAAAATTAGTTGCTTTATTCATCAAATGTATATATGAATTTTTGACTTCATCTGTTGCAGTTGTTAAATCGGGAATACCAAATACTGTATGAGTTGCATATTGAGTAAAGAAAATATTTAAACTCATAATTCCAATCCAAGTAAACAGTTGAAGTGTACAAATTTTACCTACTTCAGGGGATGTTTTAAAGAAATTTATAACTTTTTTTATGAAGGGTATATCATCTTTTTTTATTTCATCATTATTTATAATGTTTTGTTTATTATATTTATGTTCTTTAATGGTAATACAAGTCCAAAGCATAGCAAGAGAAAATGCAAGAGCAGCCATTATAAATTGAGCATTAATGCTCATTTGATAATTACAAACATATTTTAAAAAAGGTGCAGTGCCTGCAGCTACAACAGAACCTAAGCCAATGGCAAAACTTAAATATGCATTTGCAAGTGAATGTTGCTGCGGTGGAACTAAATCAGGAATTAAAGCTCGATACGGCCCTTGAGCAGCATTTACGCAAGCATCTATGACCCATATCATTATGGCAGCAATAATTAATCCTCCAAATGCGGGAAGCGGTATATGTAATAAATCTGCTAATTTTTGTGCTATATCTGCAGAATTGGGAAATGCCCATAATGCTAAACTGGCAAATATTGCTCCTAAAAGTAAATAAGGTCTCCTTTTCCCTAATATTGTATGTGTTTTATCACTTAACCCTCCGATTATCGGCTGTACAACCATTCCGGTAATCGGCCCTGCAAGCCATATAAGTCCGAATATTAATGGCGATGCCCCTAAGTTTTCAGTTACCGGAGCTGATAATATAATTCTCATTTGCCAGGCAAACTGTAAACCAAAGAATCCTAAACAAAAATTTAAAAGTTGCATTGTAGAAAATGGTTTTAATAATTCTTTTTCATTTGCTTCACTACTCATTACATTCCTCTTTATCTATTTTTTCGATCAATTCAGGGATTATTTCAAATAAATCACCAACAATTCCTATATCAGCATATTTAAATATCGGAGCTTCTTTATCCTTATTTATAGCTATTATTTTACCACTGTTTTTTATTCCTTCTATGTGTTGATTAGCTCCTGAAATTCCAACAGCAATATATAATTTAGGAGAAACAATCTTTCCTGTTTGCCCGACTTGTTGTGCTTTTGTTATATATCCTGCTTCATAAGCACTTCTTGAACCTGCTACCGTACCTTTTAATTTATGTGCCAGTTCATGGATAAGAGCAAATCCGTTATCTTTACAAGCTCCTTTTCCTCCAGATACTATTATTTTTGAGGATGATATATCAAATGTAGAAGCTGTTTTTTTACAAATATTTATTACTTCAATTTTCTTTTCTATCTTATCTAAATCAAACCAATGAAAATTTACCGTTGGATTTTGTTCTTTATATTCAGGTTTGAATATATTTTGTTGAACGGTTGCCATTTGCGGAAATGTTGAACAAAGAATATCAGCGGTTAATTGACCTCCAAAAGTCGGTCTTGTTGAAAGTAAAAGATGATTTTCTCCTATGTCTAAATTCGTACAATCAGCTGTAAGTCCCGTTTCAAATTCCATTGCACAATAAGACGCAATTTCTTTACCTTTATTTGTTGCACCAATCAGAATAATTCTCGGAGGATATTTTTTTGCAATATCCGAAAAAATTTTTGCATAGTACTCTTTATTGTATATTTTAAGTCTGTCATCTGTTACAACAATAACTTCATCAGCACCATAGTTTCCGAGATCTGATATTATATTATCATAATTTATTCTTGGGCCAATTAAGCAGGCCATAACTCTTTGATTCCATAGTTTTTCCTTTAATTGTCTGGCTTTTGAAAGCAATTCTGTAACAACCTGTTTTAAATTATTATTATCATCTAATTCTGCATATATTAATATGCCGTTTGGTTCCATTTCTATATAACTTTCTTTATTTCCTGATATATTTCTTCTGTATTATATACTATTTTGCCTTCTCGTTTATCTGTATTTCTATATATTTTACAAACATATGTCGGAGAACCTTTTACTCCTGTTTTGTCTTCCTGTATGTTTATATCATAAAGGTTATACGTTATATAATTATATTTTTGTGACTTTATATATCCATTAATCTTTGGAATTCTTGGTTTCGTAATATAATTATTAATGCAAATGGCACAGGGCATTTTTATTTTGTATGTTCTTCTTTCTTCTTCCGTTTCACTTATTAAAGTAATCTCTTGATCATTTACTTCTATTATTTCAGATACATTACCAACAGATGGAATATTTAATCTTTTTGCTGTTGAATGTCCTGTTTGTCCTGTTTCTCCATCTATTGCACTTTGTCCGAAAAAGAAAATATCTGTATTATTAAATTTTTCTTTTATACAAGTTTCTAAAATTTTTGATGTTGCACAAGTATCAGATCCTGCAAATTTTGAATCGCATAATAATACTGCTTCATCTGCACCCATTGCGATAGCTTCTTTTAAAATTTCTTTTGATTTTTCAGGCCCCATTGTAATTGCAGTTATTTCCGCATTATATAAATCTTTTAATTTGAGGGCTGCTTCTAATGCACCTCTATCTGCAGGATTCATTATGCTTTCCATATTTGCCCTGTCAATATTATTATTTTCTGTCCACTTTACATCTGTTGTATCAGGAACTTGTTTTATAAACACTATAATTTTCAAAAAATTATAACCCCTTTTTTTCTATTGTGCTATAAAAATGTAATTAGTGCAAATTCTTAATATTTACATATCAAGTGCTATATCTAAAGTTTTTGCTTTTGCAACTATAGCACTTGAAGAAATTACATCAACCCCCGTTTCGGCTATTTTCTTTACTGTATCTATTGTTACATTTCCGCTGGCTTCTATTATTGCTCTCCCGCTTATTATCTTAACGCATTCTTTCATTTCTTCACACGTCATATTATCAAGCATTATTATATCAGCTTTTATTTCAAGTGCTTCTTTTACCTGATTAATTGTATCACATTCAATTTCTATTTTGTGAGTATGAGATATATTTTTTCTTATTGTTTCTACAGCTTTTGTTATAGATCCGGCATATTTGATATGATTATCTTTTATCATAACGCAATCTGATAAATTAAATCTATGTAATTTAGCACCTCCTGTATGTACCGCATATTTCTCAAACATTCTGAATCCTGGTGTGGTTTTCCTTGTATCAGTTATTCTTGCCTTATTATTTCCTATTTCATCCTGATATTTTCTTGTTTCTGTTGCAATTCCGCTTAACCTTTGTATATAATTAAGTGATGTTCTTTCGCCTGTTAATATAGCTCTTGCTGATCCTGATATTTTGGCTAATATATCTCCTGATTTTATTTTTTCCCCATCTCTGTAATATTGTTCAAATACTATATCTTTATCTAATATTTTAAATACTTTTTTTGCTATTTCAATTCCGCATAATATACCGTCTTGTCTTGTCCTTAATTCGGCTGTAATTTCTGCTTCTTCAGGATATAAATAATCCGTAGTTATGTCTCCAAAACCTATATCTTCTTTTAATGCATTCTTGATATGTTCTTCAATTATAAAATCTTGTAATAATGTGTTTGGCATATTTAACCTTTCTTTGTTATCTCTCTTGAACGGGCAATTAAATCTGTTTGAGGATAATCTTCTCTATAATGAGCTCCCCTTGATTCTTTTCTGTTAAGTGCAAAGTCTATGATTAAATTTGCTATTATCAGCATATTTCTTATTTCATAGTATTTCCTGTTCGGACATTTATATCCGTATTCAAATTCTTTTGAAATATTTTCTATTTCTTCTTTTGCTTCTGATAATTTTTTTCCATTTCTAATAATTCCTACATTATTCCACATAATTGTTTTAATTTTTTCTATTGTTTTTTCTTCGTTGAAATCGTTATCTTTTATAATTTCTTTTTCATATGCTTCCATTATTTGTTTAAAATCATTTATTGGAACTTCTTTTACTTCTAAATCCTGAGTTTTTAAATAATTTACTAATTCATATGCTGTTACGGCACATTCCAATATTGAATTAGATGCTAATCTATTAGCTCCATGTAAACCTGTACAAGCAGCTTCGCCTATCGCATATAATCCTTTTATTGAGGTAATTCCATTTATTTGTGTCTTTATTCCCCCCATAAAATAATGAGCGGATGGGGATACGGGAATGTAGTCTTTTGCTGGATTAATATTATATTCTAAACATGTTGCGTATATGGTAGGAAATCTTTTTTCAAATTTTAATTCATTTATGTGTGTCGCATTTAAATATACATTTGTTGTATTTGTTTCTTTCATTTCGTTTGAAATAGCTCGGGTAACTATATCTCTTGGTGCAAGTTCCAGTCTTTTATCATATTTTTCCATAAATGTTTTGCCTATTTTATTAACAAGTTTTGCACCTTCACCTCTTACGGCTTCTGATATTAAAAACATTGTTCCATTCGCTCCGAGAGAAAATGCTGTCGGATGAAATTGTACAAATTCCATATCTTTTACAATTGCACCGCACCTGTATGCAAGGGCAATTCCATCTCCTGTTGTAATATCCGGATTAGTTGTATGTGCATATAATTGCCCTATCCCGCCTGTTGCAACTACAACTGCTTGTGCCTCTATTAATTCATATTCATTTTCGTTATAATTATATGCAATTATTCCTCTTGCTTGCTTATATTTATCTGTTAGTATTTCTACCGCTAAAGTTTGCTCATAAAACTTTATATCCTTTTGTGTTAGTAAATATTTTACCAGGGCATTTTCTATACAAAATCCCGTCGCATCCCCTCCGGCATGAAGAATTCTATTTACACTATGTGCTGCTTCTTTTGTAAATTTTAATTTATTATTTTCATCCCGATCAAAGTTTACCCCTATATTTTGAAGCTCTTTTACAACTTGTGCACTCTTTTCTGATATATATTCAGCCGCTTTTCTGTCTGATAATCCGGCTCCGGCTTTTAAAGTATCTTCTATATGTAATGTACAGGAATCAAGTTTATTTTCGGGTAAAACACATACCATTCCGCCTTGTGCATATTTTGAGTTCGATTCTATCAACTGGGTCTTTGTTACTATTAAAATTCCATCTTTTACTTTTGCTTCTTTATGCAGTTTTATTGCCGCATATAATCCTGAAATCCCACTTCCTATAATAATTACAGAATATTTTGTTCTTTTCATTATAATATCCTTTATTATTTATTTTAGTTCAAACAAAAAAATTATTGGTATATTTAAAATTTAATAAAATTTTATTGTTTTAATCTTTTGTTTTTATACCCGTATATTATATATATTGCAAGACCTATTATTATCCATAACAGAAAGTATAGTGAGGATGTTCCTCCTGAAATTCCTTTGTAGAACATGAAACAACTGCATAATATTATTCCTAATATCGGAAATAAAGGACAAAACGGAACTTTAAACGGTCTGTGTCTGTTTGGTTCTGTTTTTCTTAAAATTAAAACTTCTACACATATAATTACAAAAGATGCAAAAGTTCCATAATTACATAATTCCGCAGAAATATTTAAATCCATAAATAAAGATCCGATAATTACTATTAAACCTGAGAGCCAAGTAATAATATGCGGGGTTTTGAATGTTTTATGAACTTTCATTATTGATTGGGGTAAAAAATTATCTCTGGCTATTGCATATATTATTCTTGTTGTTCCTAATTGATACACCAGTAAGACTGAAGTTAATGCACATAATGCACCGACAGAGATACATCCTGCATACCAATTTTTACCTATTACTCGCATAGCATGAGCTAACGGAGCTTGTGTATCTATGTTATTTAACGGAATTATCCCTGTTAAAACCAATGCTACTGAAATATATAAAATTGTACATATTGTTAGAGTGCCTAATATAGCAATTGGTAAATCACGTTGAGGATTTTTTGTTTCCTCTGCTGCCGTTGATATTGCATCAAATCCTATATATGCAAAAAATATTATAAAAGTTCCTGCTAATATCCCTTCAAATCCGTTTGGAGCAAAAGGAATCCAATTTGATGGTGCAACATATTTAGAGCCTACAACAACAAATGAAATTATTATTGATAAATTTACAAATACCATAAGCCCGGCAACTCTGGTTGATTCTTTTACGCCTTTGATTAATAATATAGTAAGTACCAACACTATAAAAATAGCAGGTAAATTAATTGCTATCGGTATTTCGATTCCGCAAGGCAAATTAATAAACGGCATTTTATCATGTACATCCCAACCGTATTTATTACATAATGAATACATTGATCTGAAATCGTTTCTGAGCCATAATGGAAAACTTACTATAAATGAAGGTAGTATATTCTTGAATCCTTTCAGCAGTTGAACAAAATAGCCTGTCCAGGCAGTTGCTACTGTTATATTCCCTATTGCATACTCTAACATCAGAATCCAACCTACCATCCAAGCCATAAATTCGCCCATTGCTGCATATGTAAATGTATATGCACTGCCTGCTACCGGGATCATTGCCGCTATTTCAGAATATGCTAATGCTGAAAACAAACTTGCAAGTGCTGCTATTAACATTGATATTATGATTGCAGTTCCTGCTCCTGCTCCGTCACTGCTTCCTACTATTGCACTTCCTATTATTGTAAATATTCCGGTTCCAACTACCGCACTTATTCCTAATATTAATAAATCAAATATATTTAAGCTCTTTTTTAGTTCTGTTGATTTGCTTTCTGCAATAAAAAGATCTGTTGATTTTTTGCTTAACATATTTGTTATTATGTTTTTTATATTAATCTTCATTTGCTCCGTTATTCTTAGAATATATTTAATGTATTTTATTATAAACCAAACAAAAAATGAGTAAAATTTTTTGTTTTACCCTCAAGTATTGCAGGCATATAGTTGCGATACCGGATTAAATTCCATTTGCCATTTCTGATTTCAATCCGATTTTTAAATTCTTTTTATCTGAGCATTTATTCTGACATAATATGATGTATATAATTCATTGCAGCTTTACTTTGTTTATATTCTGATACTGTCAATTCTATATTTTTATACAATTTGATTAATTCTTCTTCATCCATTTTTAATATATTTTCAATACATTTTTGTAACTCTGTTGGACTTGGATTTATAAGAAATGCATTTTCATTATTCTTTAAAATTCCGTCAATACCGTCATTTTTTGTTCCTATCACTATATTCATTGAAGCCAATGCTTCAAGATAGCTTAAGCCGAATGTTTCATTTTCACTTAATAATATAAATATTGTTGATTTCTTTAAATAATTAAATACTTTTTTTCTTTCAATATTCCCTAAAAATTTAATATTTTTTTCTAATCCCAATTCTTTTACTAAATTTTCAAGATGTTCTCTTTCTTTTCCTTCTCCTATGATTCTTAAAAAGAAATTTTTTGTTTTTAATTCATATAGACCTTTAATTATTATATCTATGTTTTTTCTTTTAATTAAAGAGGCTGCAACTGTAATGGTTAGATCTTTTGTATGTATGAAATCTAAACATTTTGCATTATATTCATTGATATTATTTGCTAATTCATCATCTACTCCGGAATAAGCTATAAATGTTTTATTTTTTGTTTGAGGTATTAATTTTTCTATTTTTTCTTTTAAAATTGGGCTTCTTGCCGCAATAATGTCTGCATTTTTATAGGCTTCTTGCAACTTTTGTTTGAAATATAAAGAATATTCCATTTTTGTTAGTACAGTTATATCCGAACAATGTACTGAACATACGTATTTTATTTTATCTTTTTTTAATAATTTATTGGCGAAAATAGCACCGCAAGGCATATGTGAAATTAATACATTATAGTTTTTTAATGAAAAATCTTTTGGTAATTTATCATATACATTAAATAAAAAAGGAGATATAAAATTAATATTGTATAATTTTATTTCATTTTCAATGTATATTCCTTCTTTTTGAATATTTCTTCCTCTAAGTTTTGTATTAAAAATAAAGTTACATCTTATAACTTCTACAATATGCCCTTGTTTTTTCCATTCAAGTACAAAATAGTATAAGGCTTTTGCTATTTTTTCATTTTTTAGAGGATATAAATCTGTTACAAAAAGTATTTTCATATTATAAATATACTATAATATGTTGTACTCGTAAATTTTTACAACAGATAAAAATAACAGAGCTTGCCGGATGAATAAGTTTGAGGTTTTGGCTAAAATGGGAAAAATATTTTGCAAGAATTAAATATAAAAAATTATGCTCATATTGGAGATGCTGTTTATGAAGTTTTTATTCGTGAACATACTATTTTTATGACTTCAAATCTGAATAAATTACATAACATTACTGTAAAATATGTAAATGCCGGATTCCAAACAGATTTACTCGCTAAAATAATTTCTGAATTTACGGATAAAGAACTTGATCTGGCAAGAAGAGCAAGAAATATTCCTTTATGTACGTCAAGAAAGGTTAATAGAAAATTACATTCAAGCGCCACTTCATTGGAAGTAGTTTTAGGATATAATTACATTCACAATAAAGAGCGCTTCAATGAATTGTGTTGTGTTATGGAAAAAAATATTGATTTTAATATGTCTGCTGAGTAAATTTCTCAGGTTCTAAATGTGCATAAATTTTCCATAGAGTGGACTCGAGCTTTAGCAAGCAAATCCGATAGAAAATTTAAGACTGTGAAATTTCAAGACAGCAAGCAACAGGTTGCGACACCGGATTAATTTTGACGGGATGTATATTTTTTATACCTGATAATATGTAATTTTTTTTATATATCATCTTCCCAAGAAGGTATGAATCTGCTTGTATCATTATCAATAACGGTGTAATAGTCTGCGGCTTCTCGTGAATTACGTTGAGAACGTGCTAATTCATATTTCCTATATTTGCTTAATTCTATTACATTTTGATTAGCATCTGCAGTAATATTTTCATTTTCAGGATTTTCATAGTAAAAATCCCATCTTGTACCGATAAATTCAGGCTTTATTGCATTTCCTATCATTCGAAGATATTCTGTATCATAAGGATTTTTCTTGATTTGCATGTTATTTTGATAATTATTGTAATTATTATTATTTGGTGATACGGAATCTATTCTTTCATAGACCGAAGCAGTTTCTAATGGTGATGTAGAACGAGAATATACAACTCTATCCGCATTGTCATTCACAATAGTTTTCATAGCAAAAGATGGTAAATTTACAATAAATCCGTATATTACCAAAACTAAACATAACTTTTTCATAATATTTTCTCTCACTTAAAATAAGTCTCACATAAATTATATCTTCCACAATTTTGCAAAAATTAAACATATGTTTGAAAAAATATTTAATTAAGTGTCGCAATCGTAAAGTTGCTCACCTTTTAAAAACGCCACTCCAAAATTTTTACAACACTAGATTAAACATTATATCAGATAACATTTTTTCTCTTCACCACTGACTCCTGCAAATAACTCTATATATTGTTTTGCAGGACTTGATTCAACTTTTGTCAGTAAAACTTCTTCTATTTGGAAAAAACCTACCTGTGAAGACATTTCTACATCAATTTTTATTGGTTTTTTTTCTCCGTTACAAATTTTAACATGTGTTATTGCATTAGCACTATACTTATGGATGTCGCCTACTCTTGGAGAATTATGCATTGCTAAAGGGATTCTTGCTCTTCCTTTTGTCATATCGCAGCCATCAGCAATTAATATAATACCTGCTTCCAATGAATGAATTTTTCTTGAAGACATATGTCCTATAATAGCTTCAATAGCCAAAGATTTTATGACAACACGTTTGTGAATATCGTTAGGGAATATGTTTAATAACGTTCTGTCAATTAAAGGCAAGGCTAAAACTACAGACATTTCTTCATGCCCTTGACGTCCGATCATCATTCCTAAATCATGCATAAGAGCTGCTATTACAACTGCACACATACTATCTTCAAATATTCCTATTTCTTCATTTTCTAAAGATGTTTTTATCCCTGCTTCGTGTAGAATATTAAGCATTTTTATTGCATTAATTGCAACTTGTCTCATATGTACAGGCCCGTGGTCATTATATCCTAGCCTCTTGATTGATACGTTATTAGCATAATCTTGCATTTCTTGAAGTTCTTCGTCCTGAAACAAATATTCAACTAATGCTTTACATTTATCAAAAAATTTTAATTTATCTAATATTTTAGATTCGGTTGTAATTTCTTTTACTGATTTCATTTTTTCCCCTATATGTTATATCCCTATAGTAAATTTTATCGGACAATTCCTTTTTTCTATAAATTATATATTATAAAAATAATTTGTCAGACGAAATTTTCACTATTCAGAACTCATCTTTCACTCCTCTTTTTCGTTACTTTAAAATTTCGCCCTGTTCCAACCTTCTCAGAATTTTTTCGGTATATAAGAAATTGAAATAAATCTTTACTTTAAAAAAAAATATATTATGTTATTATAATAATATGTTGATTAGAGAAACGGTTTCCCGTTTCTTTTTTATTTAATAATGTTTGACGGAAAGGATGGTTTAAATGGTTAGAGATAAGAATTTTAAGTCTCAATCAAATAATAATAATCAAATTGAGTACGTTAATAAACATGAAATTTTAGAAAAAATAATTCCGGTTATTGAAAATACGCTTATGCGATTTAATCTTATACCGGTTGAAATCGAACTGGTAAAAGAAAATCATAGATGGTTTGTCAGAATCTTTATTTATTCTATGGAAAAAGATGTGGGAATTGATGATTGTGAAAAAGTTTCAAGAAGTTTAAATGACTTTTTGGATGAACTTATTCCATTTAAATATTATTTGGAAGTAAGTTCTCCGGGCATGGAAAGAAAATTAAAATCGGATAAAGAGTATTTAATTTTTAAAGGTAAAGATATTAATATTAAATTGAAGATTCCGGTTGATGAATCAGGTGAAAAACAGTTTGTTGCTAAAATTGTTGATTTTGATGATAATGAGGGATTAACAATTTATTCATATAAAGATAAAAAAGACATTTTAATAAAAAAAGAAAATATTATATCCGTAAAATTATATTCGAGTGAAATATAGGAGAGGTTACAATGATTAAAATCGGAACAGCACTATTTGAAGCTTGTGAAGAACTGGAAAGAGAAAAAGGAATCTCAAAAGAAGTAATAATTGCTTCTTTATGTGACGCTATGGTTACTGCTTACAAAAAACATTTAAAGCAAAAAGAAGTGCCTAATGTTGAAGCAATTTTGGATGAACAATCCGGTGAAATCGGTGTTTTTAGAACTAAATTAGTAGTTGAAAATGTTCAAGATCCTAATCTCGAAATTTCTTTAGAAGATGCAAAAGAAATTGATGAAGAAGTTGAACTTGAAGATGAAGTGAAAATTGAAGTTACTCCTGAAAATTTTGGTCGTATTGCCGCTCAAAGTGCTAAGCAGGTTATAACTCAAAGAATTCGTGAAGCTGAACGTAAACTTGTTCTTGATGAGTTTATGGAAAAGAAAGGTACTTTGACTACAGGAATTATTCAAAGAGTAGAAAACAGAAATGTTATTGTTAATATTGGCAAAACTGATGCTATTATGCCACAAAAGGAACAAATCCCGGGTGAATATTATAAACCCGGTACAAGAATCAGAGTATTTGTTTTAAATGTTAAAGAAACTGCAAGACTCCCTCAAGTAATTGTTTCTCATGCTCATGCCGAAATAGTTAGAGAATTATTTGAACTGGAAGTACCTGAGATAGAAGATGGTATTGTAGAAATTAAATCTATTTCAAGAGAAGCAGGTTATAGAACTAAAATTGCAGTAACAAGTAATGACCCTGATGTTGATTCGGTTGGTGCTTGTATTGGCCCGAGAGGTAGCAGAATTCAAACTATTATCGGCGAACTTAAAAATGAAAAAATAGATATAGTAAGATATTCTGATAATCCTGTTGAATATATTGTTAATGCTTTATCACCGGCTCGTATAATTTCAGTAGACATTTTGGCTGATGATGAATATTCAAAAGAAGCATTTGTAATTGTGCCTGATGATCAATTAAGTTTAGCAATAGGCAGAGATGGACAAAATGTTCGTTTAGCTCATAAATTAACAGGTTGGAAAATAGATATTAAGAGCCAATCTCAAGCTGATAAAATGGAATATGCTCCTCAACCTCATAAAAATGAAGAAATCTCGGAAGCTGAAGAAAATGATGAAGATATTGTTGATGAAATAGCTGAAGAAATAAAAGAGCAAGAAGAATATGGGCTTGATGAAGAAGATACTGCCAATATTGAATCTGAAGATCAAATGACAGAAGAAGAAACGATTGAATAAAAATACTCGTAAAACTTGATATTTAATATTGTCTGAAAAAAATTTCGCTGCTTAAAAATGAGAGCGAAATTTTTTTATTCTACTCTTTTTATTTTATTAATTAAATTTTTTCTTACATCGGATAATGGGCCATTGTTAGGATTCCTGATATATTTATAATAGTTTCTTATATATGTAAAAGGATACTTTGGAAGCCAGGTAAATTTAATTAATATATTAACCGTATCTGCACCTTGTGATAACATTAGTTCATCAATAGTATCTTCATGAGCAGGAAATATTGATGAAATAATTTTAATTACATAATCTGTAAATGTAAGTACGGAATATCCGGAAACTACTCCTGTATTAACCATTAAACTTGTAACTTTATAATCAGGATCAGTTTCAACTGTTTTAACATCTTCCGGCAGTTTTAGTGTAGAAGCTGAAACTTGTTCTATTTCGTACCATTGTCCTTTATATTCAAGACGCATGATATTTGGTTTTGGCATATATATATCATCAAATATATTATTTAAAAGAATTTTACCTTTTGAGTCCGTCACTCCGTATTTATAATCTTTGTATGTTAAAAACATTCCTCCGAATAAAAGATCTATTGAATCATAGACAGGGGGAATAAATGCAAATCCTGTTTCATCATATAATCCAAAATCACTATAATTCCCTAATTTTGCGTATTTCCCGAGAACTCTTTCTACGTGTCGATATTTTATTGGTACTAAAATGTCCCCTTTTTTATTTATAATCCCAAATTTAGTTCTCTTTTGGACGATGAATGAACAGTTGCCTAATCTGATTATTTTATTGTAAATAGGTTTAACTATAATATTATCTTGTTCATCGGTTATACCAAATTTATTTTTGTCACTAAATATTTTAAGTTCAGCATTCGCAGTATTTTGAACAATAAGTAATATAATAAAAATAAAAGATAATAACTTTTTCATAATTTTATTATATCATAATGTTATGAAGGTAAAATCGATTTTAAAAATTTTTGGGATAATTTTTCTGCTTCTTGCACTTATTGTTGCAGGTAGTATTACTTTTTATGTTAAATTATTACCTTATTTGATTTCAAATCAAAAAGTTATTAATGTTATAGAAAATACGGCTAAAAAATATACGGATCTTGATATTAATGTTGAAAATCCTAAATTAACAACTGGTTTGAACTCTAAAATCGCTTTCGGTGTTGACAATATAGTTATTAGTAAAGCAAATGAAAATATACTTGAAATTAAAAAACTGGATACTTTATTTTCTTTTTCCGAAATTTTTAGTAAAACTATAATTATAGATCGAATTGGAGCAGATTATATCTTTGCTGATGTTAACAAACTGTTAAAAAGTTTGCCGGCTGAAAACAAAAATGAGGAAAAGACAAATTGGACATTCGATTTTTTTGATTCTGTTTTGTATTTAAATAAAAGTTTAATTATTTACAATCCTGTAAGTGATACAAAAATTGAATTAACTGCTGATAATTTAAATATAGATAATCGTGAAAAATCAGAACGTTATGTTCATTTTAATTTTAATGCTGATATTTTAAGAGATAATAAAACTGTAAAAATTTCTATTAAAGATGATAATAAAGTTGTAATAAAAAATAAACATATATATGTTAATAGTTGTCCGTTGATTATAAATTATTCAAAAATGTTCTTTAATGCGTGGGCTAATAAAAATGATTTTGAAATTGATATATATGCCAAAAAATTTTTTATACCGGATATAATCAAATTGTTGGAAACAAATATTATTGAAAATAATGTAAAAGAATCTTTATCTGTTTTGAAAAATTTGAATGGAAATTTCGATTTTAATATACAGTTAAAAAAAGATTCTATTAATGGAAATATAAATTTTAATAAAATTACTGCAAAATTAATTGCATTATCAGATCTTCCTATTTGTATTACTCAAGGAAAAGTAATATTAAATAGTAAAAATATTAATTTGAGTGATTTTAAAGGTTATTATGCCAATAAAAAAAATAATGAAATAACAATGGATGGTCAAGTTAATGATTATTTAAAAACAATGAAGACTAATATTGTTATGCGAATATTGTTAACAGATGATTTCTTTTCTAAGTATCTTTCTAAAACGGCAGGAGTAAATCTTTCATTAAAAGGAAATAGTCATTCAAAAATAATCATTGATTCTGTAAATAATAAATTAGATATAACAATGATGGGAAAAATTGCTAAAGGTGATGATATTTTAATAGAAGGTCAATCATTAAGCCCCGTTAATTATGACAGAGCATTAAGTACAACAATGCATTTAAATGGAAATATATTAAATATAGAAACAATAAAGTACTTTATAGCTAAGGAATTAAATAGACAAACAACGAATGTAAAGCCCATATTGACATTAAATGGTAATGTAAATATTGTAAATGGTAATATTTTAGATCTTGGATTTAATATTCCATCCCCCTTACCGAGTGAATTTTTAAATGTGTTAATCGGTCAAAAAATATTTAAAAGAGGTAAATTTTGGGGTGATATGCAATATATTAATACGGGAAAGGTTCCTATATTAAAGGGGCATATGGAAGCAGATAAAGTTTTAATTCCCCCGCAGAGAATATTTTTGAAATACGGAAAAATAAATACGGAAAATAATCTTATAAAATTGGAAGCAGGCGGTAAATACAGAAGATGTAATTGGGAATTTAACGGTAGTATTTTAAATGAAGTTATATTTCCGATTATAATAAAACATACATCATTAATAATTGATAATATAGATATAGATAGAATAATGAATGCATTAAATAATCCTGTACAAAAAGCTGATTATAACAGTGAAGACATTGAAAATGTACAAGATAATAATATGACTTTTGATCTTGGAAATTTAATTGTTGAAAATGCACAAGTAAAAATATTAAAAGGCAATTACAATGAAATAGATTTTTCAAATATTGAAGCCAATATGACTTTAGATAAAAATTCTATATTTAATATGTCTACAAATTTATTTGAAATAGCAAACGGATATACAAATGCAAAAGTAAATTGTGATTTGAAAAATCATAAATATTATTTAAGACTTGGTATAAAAGAAGTAGAAGCTGATATAATGTCAAGTGCGATTTTAAATTTAAAGCGAGAAATTCAAGGTAAAGCCAGCGGATTAATAGAATTAAATACAGACAAGACGTTAAAATTAAACGGAGACATAAAATTTAAAATAGAAAATGGAACTATTCAGAAGATAGGATTAGTTCAATATGTGTTAAATTTTGCTTCAGTATTTAGGAACCCTATAACAATGATAAGTCCGTCAATATTTTCAGATATGATAAATATACCTGATGGAAATTTTGATAAAATAAACGGAGAATTAAAATTAAAAAATAATATAATAGAATTAATGAAAATAAAATCATATTCATCCAGTTTAAGTGCATTTATTGTTGGGTGGTATAATTTGGAAAATTCAGATGCAATATTAAGAATATATACAAAATTTAGTAATAAAAATAAAGGAGTAGGCGGGTTTTTAAGGAAAATATCTCTTAATAGTTTAGCGAACAGAATTCCGTTGAAATCCAGAAATGATGCAAATTATTATGCTGCAGAGCTTGAACAATTACCTGATATTGAAGCTGATGAAAAAGACTGCCAGATATTTGTTACTAAAGTAGACGGAGATGTTGAGCATAATAATTTTATATCATCGTTAAAAAAGATAAAATAGACAAATAAATTTTTTGATGTAAAATTAGAAGGTATAATCCCCTTTCGTCTAATGGCAGGACGCAACACTCTGGATGTTGCTATCGAGGTTCGAATCCTTGAGGGGGAGTTTTTA
>CANPZN010000021.1 GCA_947588785.1 Candidatus Gastranaerophilales bacterium | reverse complement strand
GTGAACCCGAGTAGAGAAGGGGCTGAAATGAGCTAGAGCGGTAGCGAGCGAATGACAAGCCCCAAGAGAGCAAATTTTAAGAGAGCGAAATTTGCGAAAGGGTGAAACGAAGTGAACCCGAGTAACGAAGGGGCTGAAATGAGCTAGAGCGGTAGCGAGCGAATGACAAGCCCCAAGAAGCAAATTTTAAGAGAGCGAAATTTGCGAAAGGGTGAAACGAAGTGAACCCGAGTAGAGAAGGGGCTGAAATGAGCTACAGCGGTAGCGAGCGAATGACAAGCCCCAAGAGAGCAAATTTCAAGAGAGCAAGCTGCAGGTTTGCGATACCAGGTTAAATTTGCTGATTTTAGAAATTCAATCAAAAAATCTGAATTTAATAAGTGTTAAAATAGCGTGAATGCCATCTTTCCAATTAATTTTTTTTCCTTCTTCGTGTCCTCGTGCATTATATGAAATAGCAACTTCAATAAATCTGGCTTTTTGTTTTAATACTTTTGCCGTTATCTCAGGTTCAAAGTCAAATCTGTTTGATTTTATTGTTATTCCTTGAATAAATTCTTTTTTAAATGCTTTATAACAGGTTTCCATATCCGTAATTTTAGCACCGTATAAAATATTAGTAAGCATAGTTAAAAATATGTTAGCTATTTTATTTTTCAGAATAAAATTTTTTAAATTATCTTGATTTTTAAATCGTGACCCATAAACTACATCAGCTTCATTATTGATAATTAAAGGTAAAAGTTTATCATAATCATCAGGCGAATATTCTAAATCAGCATCTTGAATAACAACAATATCGCCGGTAATATTGTGTATAGCAGTTCTTATGGCTGCACCTTTTCCTTGATTTTTTTCGTGAAATAAAATTTTATATCTATTTGTATATTGTTTTAAAATATCCCTTGTACCGTCATTTGAACAGTCTTCAACAATTATAATTTCTTTTTCCAATCCTGCAAAATTTGCTTGTTCAACTTTTTGTAATATATGTTCGACTGTATTTTTTTCATTATAAACCGGTATAATAATACTTACTTTATTCATATTTATATTGTATAATCAAAATGTAAGTTTGTTAAGGGGTTTAATGTATAAAATTCTTATAGTTGAAGATCATGCTTTGATCAGATTCGGATTAAAAACGGCTTTTGAGTCTAAAAAATTTATAAATGAAATCTTTGAAGCTACTTGTGCTGAAGATGCAATTTCTATTGTAAAAACACAAAATATTAATTTAGTTATTATGGATCTCGGTTTACCTTCTATGAACGGAATTGAAGCAGCTAAAATAATTCATAACTTAAATAAAAATATTAAAATTATAATACTTACCTCTCATAATTCGGAACAAGAAGTGTTAGATTCCGTTAAAGCAGGTGCAAGAGCTTATTGTTCAAAAGACATTAATCCTCAAATGCTCGCTGAAATAGTTCTGTCAGTGGCTGAAGGTGCTTTGTGGTTCGATCCGAAAATTGCTGATATTATTATTAATTCCATTTCTTCTGATAAAACTTATTTAAATTGTCCGAAAAAATTTTGCGTTAAAGAATGTGAACAACTTTACGGTTGCAATACCAGATTAAATAATTCTTCACTTAATCAATATAACTTTACAGACAGAGAACTCGAAGTCTTAGATTATATTTGCCATGGACTTACAAATAGTGAAATATCAGCTAAATTAGATGTAAGTATTAATACAATAAAAGTCCATGTTAGCAGCATAATTCAAAAAATGGGAGTAGAAGACAGAACGCAAGTTGTTGTTAAAGCATTTAACAACATGATATAGCTATTTTAAAATCACTAAAATCATTCGATATATTTTTTTTAATTCTTCGTCACTACATTTGGATATTATATTAATTAATTTCTTTTCAGTAATTTTCCTATCTTGAAGATGTTCAAAATCAAATAAATCTTTTATTTCTACGTCAAATATGTTTGAAAGTTTTTCTAAATTATTCATTGTTGTAAAACAATTTCCTGTTTCTATATTTCCTATTTGTTTTTGAAATAATCCTAATTTCTCAGAAAGTTGTTCCTGGGTATAACCTGATTTCTTTCTTAATTCTTTTATTCTTTTCCCAAATAATTTTAAATAATTCATAATATTATTATTTTATTTTTTATGAAATAAATAATATACCCATTTTAACTAACGTTTTTATTGACTTTGGATAGTTTGATATGCTAATATAATAATTATACTGTCTGTTTTTAAAAAAAAAGATAATTTAATATACTTGGTAAAAAATAAATATGTCTGAAAAAATTTCCGTTATAATAACTGTTTACAATACAGAAAAATATCTTGAAAAATGTATGCAGAGTATAACAGAACAAACATTAAAAGATATAGAAGTAATTTGTATAAATGACGGTTCTTCAGATAATTCATTAAAAATATTAAAAAAATATGCTGATTGTGATAAAAGGATAAAAATAATAAATCAAATTAATAAGGGAACATCCATTGCAAAAAATATAGGAATAAAAGAGGCAAAAGGTGAATATATAGGATTTTTAGATTCTGATGATTATGTAAGTCCTATTTTTTATGAAAAATTATATAAAAGTGCAAAAAAATATGATGCCCAAATTGCATTTGGTGAAATTATAGGCTTGGATAACAATCAAAAAAAAGAAATACTTAAAATACGAAAAGAAAAAGTTTATTACAAAAGTAATGAAAAAATAAAAGCCGTAAATCTTCCGTTATGTTGTTATGTTTGGAATAAAATATATAAAAATGATTTTTTAAAAAATAAGAATATATTATTTATTCCTAATCAAAATTATGAAGATATTTTATGGTCGCACATTGTAATTGAAGAATCAAGTACAATTGTTTCGGTTCCCGAAGCTGTTTATTATTACAATAAGAATCCGAATTCAATTACAAATACAAAAAATGAAAAGAATCACAATGATTTCTTAAAATCGATTACAGAAACAATGAAGTATATACGAAAAAATAAAATAAGGGTAAATTATTTAAATTATGCAATACCCAAAAGAATAAAAATTTCATTGTTAGGAATTCCGATTTTAGATATCAGATTTTGGGAAAATTTAATACTTGTTTATATTGCAAAAATTCCGATAATAAAAATTAATATTGATAAATTATAAATAAATAATATAATTTATAAACAGGAAGTATTATGACTGAGAAGAAAAAGACAATTTGTGTATATTGTTCATCAAGTAATGGTTTACCTGCTAAATTTTATGATTTTGCAGAAGATTTTGGGATTAACATTGCAAAAAATGGTTATAACATGGTGTATGGCGGAACTATAGTCGGGATGATGGGAGTAATAGCTAATAATGCATTGAATTATGGAGCAGAAGTTACAGGAGTTATTCCGGAAAAAATTGCTTCTTACGGATTAAAAAATCCTAAACTGGCAAACATAATTATTACAAAAGAAATGCGGGAACGAAAGGCAGTAATGGAAAGATTATCAGATATTTTTGTCGCACTTCCCGGAGGTTTTGGTACATTTGAAGAAATCTTTGAAATTATGGTAGCAAAACAATTAGGTTATCATAATAAACCTGTTATATTTTTTAACTTTGATAATTTTTATGACAACATGTTTAAAATGTTTGATAAGATTTATGAGAATAATTTTGCAAAAGAATCAGTGAAAAATCTTTATTACATAACGGATGACATTCAAGATATGTATAATTATCTTAAACATTATGAACCGTGTGAATTTGTACTTAAATGGTAATTATATCTCAACATGCAAGGGAAGTTTTTCAACTGACAATTTGTAAACAGCTTCAGTTCCTAAATCAGGGAAAGCTATTATTTCGCTTTTTTTTACTTTTTCAGATAATAATGCTGCAATACCACCAATGGCGGTAAAATAACGAGCATTATTTTTTTCAATAATACATTTAACTTCAGAACTTCTGTCACCTTTACCGATTGTTGCCAGCAGTCCTTTTTTATATAAATCCAGTGCATATTTATCCATTCTGGAAGAAGTAGTAGGGCCGATTGAACCGATTATTTCATCAGGTTTATTCGGACAAGGGCCTGCATAAAATATTATTTTATTTTTTATATCAAATGGAAGTAATTCTCCTTTATTTAATAACTGAAAAATTCTTTTATGTGCCATATCTCTTGCTACATATATTTCGCCCGTCAAAAGAATATCTTGTCCCTTTTTTAAATTTCTTATGATATCAATATCATTTGTAAAAATTTCTTTACTATTGATCGGATTATATTCTAAAATTTTAGAAAAATCCGGTAAATTATTTTCATAAAATACTTTATCAGATTTAATTATACAATTTTTAAACCTGTCTGAATGACAATTAATTGATATTCCGAGCGGCATACTTGCAATATGAGTCGGTGCCGTTAAAACTTTAACATCTAAAACATAAATATTTTTTAACTCCTCAGGAGCAAGACAATTAACTCTTTCTTGTATTTTTTTTGCCAAAATGATTTCTTCATTAGAAAAATTATTTGTAATAAGTGCTTTTTTGGATAATAACAAAGCATTATCAGAAGTAGCACCGATACCAATACCAATAAACATTGGAGGACAAGCATTTTTTCCTGATTTTAAAATTAAATTTGAAGTTGTTTCAATTATATCTTTTTCATCACAAGTGGGTAATAACATTTCCAAACAAGATTTATTTTCAGAGCCTGCACCTTTTATAAGAACTTTTATTCTGATTTCATCTTCCTTAATAATATTAGTATAAATAATGCAGGGTAAATTATTTTGTGTATTTGTTCTGTCAAAAACAGCATTATTTACAACAGATTTACGGAAAAAATTTTCCATATAACATTTTTTTACGGCAAAATTAATTTCATCATAAATGAATCCATCATTAATATGAACATCTTGCCCTATTTCGAGAAATACAATAACTTGCCCCGTATCTTGACAAAGAGGAAGTTTTTTCTCATAAGCAATTTTAGCATTTTTAAGTATTGAATATAAAAATTCCTTTTGCTTAGAATCAGACGTATTATAAAAAGCCGTAAGTAATTTATTATAAACAAAACCAGATAAAGAAGTATTAGCTTCAAAACATAAATTATAAACAGCATTTTTTATAGTATTTATAGAAATTTGGCTCATAATAAGATAATATAATTTTAAGTATATTATGTAAAGATATTGTCAGAGAAAAATTTCGTGCGAAAAAGAAGAAAGCCCCGTTTGTTTGAGAGCCTGAGTTACGAAGCTTAAGCTGAGCTTAGAAGTAATCTATACGGAGCTAAAGAACGTAATTTTTTATTATTTACTAAAAAAAATAAATAAAAAACTAATGAAAGGTAGACTAAAGTCTACCCTACTGCCTTTTAAACTTTATTATTTATCAAATGAATAAAATAGAAACAAAAGAAATGCAGACTAAAGCCTATCTTACTGCCTAAATTTTAAATGTGTAGCTGCACCAAAGGTTGCGACACCGGATTAAATTATAGCTTTCTTGACTCCTATTTATTTAGACGTTAAAATAATTGAAGTTTTAAAAAAAAGGGATTATATGAATAATATTAAAACAGAATATATAGAAAAAATAATAGATATAATGCAAAACAATGAATTAACAGAAATAACACTGGAAGATTCAAAAGAAACGCTTATAATAAAAAGTAACGGATATAAACCAATTATTAAAAATAAAGAAACAAAAGATATTGAACAATTAGAAGAAAATAAAGAAGAAGAAAATAAAGAAGAGAAAAAGAATTTAATACCGATAGTATCAAATATGATAGGATTATTTTTTTCAAGACCGAAGCCCACGGATGAACCATTTGTAAAAGTAGGTGATTATGTAAAAGAGGGTCAAACTATTTGTATTATTGAAACAATAAAATTAATGAATAATATAGTATCGGATATTTCAGGTAAAGTTGCACAAATATGTATAGAAGACGGAAAACCTGTTGAATATGGACAAGTTATGATGTATATAGA
Organism: Candidatus Gastranaerophilales bacterium; assembly: GCA_947588785.1. Lineage (GTDB taxonomy): Bacteria > Cyanobacteriota > Vampirovibrionia > Gastranaerophilales > Gastranaerophilaceae > Avigastranaerophilus. Next base: position 18,311 of record CANPZN010000021.1, on the reverse strand, counting down.
AAAAGAATAAACGGAAAGTATATGTTTAAAAAAGTATTAATTGCAAATAGAGGGGAAATAGCAGTAAGAATAATAAGAGCTTGCAGAGAAATCGGAATACCAACAGTTGCGGTGTACTCACAAGCAGATGCGAATTCGTTACATGTTAGCTTAGCAACAGAAGCATATTGTATAGGGCCGAATGAGAGTATAAAAAGTTATTTAAATATTCCGGCCATAATATCAGCAGCATTAGTTTCAGGAGCTGATGCAATACATCCCGGGTATGGATTTATGTCAGAACGAGCTGATTTTGCTGAAATATGTGAAGAACACGGTATAAAATTTATAGGGCCGTCAGCGGAATCAATGAAATTAATGGGAGATAAGGCAACTGCCCGAAAGACGATGATGGCAAAAAATGTACCCATCACCCCCGGTACGGGAATAATTAATGATATAAATGAAGCAAAGAATTATGCTAAAAAATTCGGATATCCTGTTATCGTTAAAGCAACAGCAGGCGGTGGCGGAAAGGGTATGCGTGTTGCAAATAATGATAGTGAATTAGAACAAAATATTACTTTATGCAGGCAGGAGGCTGAAAAATTTTTTGGAAATCCTGATGTATATATGGAAAAATATCTTGTTAATCCGCGTCATATTGAAGTTCAAATTATTGCTGATAAATACGGTAATGTAGTCCATCTTGGAGAAAGAGATTGTTCAATACAAAGAAGACATCAAAAACTGGTAGAAGAAGCTCCATCACCCGCGGTTAGTGAAGAAATAAGAAAGAAATTAGGAGAAGCTGCCGTACGTGCGGCAAAAGCTGCGAATTATGAAGGGGTCGGGACTATTGAGTTTTTACTTGATAAAGATAAAAATTTCTATTTTATGGAAATGAATACTCGTTTACAAGTTGAACATGGTATTACTGAAATGATTTCTAATATTGATATTGTAAGAGAGCAAATTAATATAGCATCAGGTAAACCTTTATCATTCAAACAAAGTGATATTAAATTATATGGACATGCTATAGAATGTCGTATTAATGCAGAAGATCCGGATAGAAATTTTCTGCCAGCTCCGGGTGAAATTAACGGATATATTCCACCAGGCGGTTTTGGAGTCAGAGTTGATTCTCATGTATATTCCGGATATAAAATTCCGCCTTATTATGATTCATTAATAAGCAAAGTAATGACCTGGGCTCCAACAAGAGAAGAAGCCAGAAGAAGGATGTATAGAGCCTTAAAAGAATATGTAATAACCGGAGTAAAAACAACTCTTCCTTTTTATCAGGATTTAATTGAAAATCAAACATTTATAAGCGGAAATTTTGATACAGGATTTATGAATACATATAAAAATCAAGAAAAATAATATGTTTGAGTAAATTTCTACGTTATGGGCCGTGAGCGAATTTACGGTTGTGATACCGGATTAAATTTAAATTAGGATTATTTTAAATATGATAATCCTAATTTTTTTTGTACATTTTTAATAAATTCTGAAGCTTTTTCTCTGTTCATATCAAATAAAGATTTATTTTCAGTATCAAATCCGCATTTATCACTATAAAATTCAAAAGCATCACGTGTAGGGTTACTAACTTTTAAATGAAAATAATTTCCTTTAAGCATTTTCATAGTTATTGATGAAATTAAAGATTGTCCTACATATTTAAACTGTTTATCTCGTCTTGCCTCAAGCCATTTAACAGTTAAAGTATTATTATGATCAGTAAATTCCGTAAAACCAAGGATTCCGTTTTTTTTATTTTCCAAGATATAAAATCTTACATCATCATATACTTTATAAAAATTTTGAAACAAAGATTTTTCTTTCATATCACTTATAATAAATTTTGTATAACCAAAAGGTCCTTTGATTTTTTTTCTCAAATATTCAATATCTGTATCATCAGAACAATCAAGTTCAAAAATTTGGGCAGGAATAAATTTATCCTCTAATTTATCATATATTTGACATTTGGCTATGGGAATTTTTTTACCGAAAGAAAGGAGTTTATTTAATCCGGGGTAGTACTTTAACGAAGACTGTCTTGAAATTTTCTGTTTTATACTTCGCTTCGCTGAGGATACAGACTCATTGATTTCGCCTATCGGCTCAATAATTTGCTTTGTATCACTCGAGTGCTTTACTGTATTTCGTTTGTTGTTCAATTGCTTACTTTTTAAAAACGTCACTCCAAAATTTTGCCCATTATCCTGAAATTTTTTCTCACGATTTATATTGTTATAATTTGATAATTGTATTTTATTCATAATTTACCTTTTTATGTATTCAAAAAGAATAGACCTATTTTTTGCTTCATTTGATTGATAAAACATTTCATTTGCTTTCTTTTCATTAGTAAAAAAGAATCATTATAATAAGAAAAACCACATTTATTAATATAAAAAGGTATAGCAGAAGGAATAGGTGATGAAATACCAAGTGCTATTTTATGATTATTTATAACCAATGCAGCAATAGTTGCGACTAAAGCACTTCCGGCATATTTATATTTTTTATCACGTCTTGATTCCAGATATTCAATACTCATACAATCATCATCATGTTTAGTTTCAGCTATAGCAAGCATATCACCGTCATTATTTTTTACAATAAAAAAATCATTACAATTATCTTCGTGAAAAGCATGATATTGAGCAAATTTTTGTGACATTTGTCCTCTTATATATTTTTTAAATGCCCATGCTTCTTTATCATTATCTATTAATTGAAAATCGCCATAATCTTTACAGTCTATCATACATACTGTGGCATCTTCATGTTTTAATTCATCACTGTTTAACACTTGACAAGTTGCCAATGGTATTATTTTTCCAAATGAAATCATAATATTTCCTCTTCAACAGTATTAAATCTTCTAAAGTTAAAATTTGCTTAATTTAACATAAATTTGTATTATAATTTAACTTATGGAGGTGGGATTATATGTCTGATGTTAAACCGAAAAAAGAAATTCTAAATTACATCAATGTATTTAGAGGACTCGCAATTTTATTAATTCTTGCCGGACATACAATGCAAATCGGAGAAAAAAATTCCTGGCTGAATAATGTTACATTTGAAATATGGGCTGGAGGTACAGCTTTATTTATATTTATTTCAGGATTCTTATTTCAATATTTATCCTCAAAGTTTGAATATAAAACATATCTTAAAAAGAAATGGAAAAATGTTATAATCCCTTATATTTTAACGGCGATTCCGGGTATTATTTTATGTTTTACCATGCCAAAATTATATGGAAATCCTTTTGCGGGTTTAAACCCTTTTTTACAAATAGGTATATTTCTAACAACAGGGAGGGTGCATAATGTTCCTACTTGGTTTATACCTATGATTGTTATTTTCTTTATTTTTAGTGCTTTTCTTCTTTATTTAGCAAAGAAAAATATTTTATATAAACTTATTCCTTTATTATTTGCAATTACAATTTTTATACCCAGAATGGATATAGAACCGGATTGGTTAGTTAATTATACTTATATTGATAGATATATTGAATATTTAAAGTACATTTTAAGCAGTTTTATTCATTTTAGTTCTATGTATGTATTTGGTATGTATCTTGCAGATAACAGAAATAAAATCGATATTTTTTATCAAAAAAGATATATTTTAATTTTTTTAATGGTTCTAACATCAATAATTGACATATATTTAAATCATAATTTTCAGATTGTAAACGGAACTGTTTCTAAAATATTTTTAACTATAATAATTTTAGGTTATTTAAAACATTATGATGATTCAATTAAAAATCATACAAAGATAAATCATTTGCTTGATATTACGGCAAAATACAGTTTTGGATTATTTTTTATTCATTGGTATTTTGTTTTTGCCTTTAATAAGGTATTTTCTGTTGCAAAAATTCTTCCTGTTGAAACAATATCACAATTAATAACTTCCTCAATGATAGCAGGTTTAAGGTATTTATTTGTTTTGTTTATGAGTTTTATTGTGTTGTATTTAATTAAATCATTATTATTAAAAATGAAAATTGAAAATACAAGAACGTTTATTGGAGTATAATTACTTTGACAGAATAAATTTATGATATTTAGGAGAATAAAGAAAGATATTATAATCATCTTTATTAAAAATTACCTTAACAGCATTTTGTAAATCTGTTCTAAAATATAATTTATGATTTTGTTCAATTACATTAATTGTATTGGGGTGAGGATGATTATATATATTTTCACCTGTTGAAATAAGAAAAACGGAAATATTTTTAGCGATTTGATCATTTAATGTATTATCAGCTCCATGGTGTCCGACTTTCATAATAGAGATATTTTCCTTAAATTTTTGAGGAAGAAAATTATAAGAATTTATATCTCCATCTCCCATAAATAATAAATTGTTATTTTTATATTTAATATGAGTGATAATTGATTTTTGATTTTCATTTTTAATATTATCTCCATATGGTTTAATGAGCGAAATAATGAAATCTTTTTCGGAATAAATAGTTATTTCATTTGAAACAATTGATGAAGGTAAATTATTTTTTCTGATAAATTGTAAAATATTTTCAGATAGATTAGTATCTTCAAAAGTATCAGTTAAAAAGATATTTTTTGTTTTAATACCATCTAAAATATCAATAACACCGCCGGCATGATCGGAATCAAAGTGTGTAATAATTAAAGAATCTAGAACATTTATACCTTTATTAACAAAATATTTTAGAATTATACTTTTAGCCTGAGAATTAGATGATAAATATGGTAATTTACCACTATCGATTAAAAAATATTTATTTAGAGGTGATTTAATTAAAATTGCATCAGCATTTCCTACGGAAAAGAAAAGGATTTCCATTTTTTCTTTATTGATAGATATAAAACCGGATATCATTATAAAAGAAAGTATAAAAAACGGGAGAAATATTTTTTTATTTAACTTAATAAAATGATAAAAATTATTTATATTAGGATCAGATTTTACTTTTGATTCTTTATTATCAGAAGATTTATTTAAAATATAAATTTTTAATATAATTATGAAATAAGTAACAATAATGAAATATAATATGATTTGAAAAAGCGAAGGTTGTTTAATCAAAATAACCGAATGAGGAAGTTTTGAAAACAGATTAGCGACTTTAACAATATAATATAATAAAGGATTTAAAATTAAATCTGCGACGTAGCATATTTTGTAAGCAAATAAAGGAATAAGAGCAATAATAGAGCTTATAAAACCGATAAAAGATACTATACTCAATACCGGAATAATAACAATATTAGCGAAAACCGAATAAACAGTAAAAGTATTAAAATAAAAAAGCTGTAAAGGAGCAGCATATATTTGAGCAATTATAGGAATAATTACCATACCCAGAATACGATTAAAAGTATTATATTTAAAATTAAATACAAGCAAAGGAGCAGTAAGAATTAATGCAAAAGTGACAATAAATGATAATTGAAATCCAATATTAAAAAGCATTAAAGGATTATACAAAAGCATGAGGAAAGCGACCAGAAATAAAATTGCCAAAGTCGGAGTTTCACGATCCAAAAGTTTACCAATTAGAATTAAAGTCAGCATAATAGTTGCTCTAATAATAGGCGGGCCGAAACCCGTCATACAAGTATAAACCAATATAAGGAAAATACCTATAATAATAGAAATTTTATAATTTAATTTAAAACTACGTGCAAAGAAAAACCATATTCCGAAAATTAAAGTAACATTCATACCGGAAGCAGCAAGAATATGAATAATACCGGAATGCATAAAAGATATTTTTGTATTTTCGTCAGGATTAACTGCATCATCACCGAAAATAATACCGCCCAATATTTCTAACATCGGTGATTTAATATTATTAGCATGAATATTAATGATATCGGATCTTTTATCATTTAATTTTCTAAGTATTCTATCTTTTAAACTTAAAGAATGATTTTGAATCTGCCAATCATCATCTACATAAAAAAGACTAAAAGTTTTCATTTGTTGCAAATATTTAGCATAATCAAATTGATAAGGATTTTGTGAAGCAGCAGGTAATTTTAATTTACCTGTAAGTCTAAGATTATCACCTATTTTAATAGATTTAAATTTATTCTTATCATCTTTTATGGAAACAAAAGATTTAGAATTTAAATTATCATATATAACGCCGTCAAATTCAATTTTGTTGATTTTAGCATAGAAAGAAGTTTTCTGGGGATTATTATTTGAAGGAATAGTTAAAACTTTAGCTTCTGCATTAATTATTTTGTTGGCAAATAAACTCAAATTATCAAAATATTTTATATTAAAGAATGTATTAATTATCCCTAACAGAAAAATAAAACATAAAACAAAAAAATATTTTAACGATATTAATTTTTTATATAAAATTATAAGTAAAATAGAAACAATAAGAAAACTGAACGGAAAAATTAAATCGAAATAAGCAGAAAGGATTCCCGTAATATACAAGCATGAAAATAATATAATTTTTGCTTGTTTATTCATAGAAATATCCCTTTTTATATTGAATTTTATATCTTATTGTACAAAAATACAAATAAATGAGTATAGCCCAAAATATCACTTAAAAAATAAGGAATATAATTATATCATAGTTCTTCTTATTTGATTTTTAGAACGTTCAATAGAATTAATTCTTCTTTCAATAGATTTTATTTGATCGTTAAGAACTTTTCTTTGTTTTTTTATCAGTTGATATTGATTATCCACTTCTTGATATTTAGCTCTATATTCAAGTAATTCATTTCTAATATTAATTTGAGCATTATCCAGTTTAAAAAGGGCATCATTAAAATTTTCAGTTTGTGCAGAGACTGATTCTTGAGCGATATTTGAATTTTTAACTATACTTGATTCAATCGAAGAATTTGAAGGAATAATAGTAGAAGAGGTGGTATTCAGACTTTCTGATGTTTTAGAAACGGGAATATCCGGAACTGACGAATATTCAGTAGGATCAAAAACCATACCATCTGCGTAAGCTACAGAAGTAATAAACATAATTGACATAAATGTTATAAAAAATTTTTTCATTAATCTTTCTCCAACTTCATTAACTAATTTTAAATGATTTCTCTTTATGATTAAATAATTTATTTGGAGGATTTAAAATTAAATAATGCAAAATTTTATGAATCAAATAGAATGTGGATATTTAGAAAAAATTCGTGCATTATTAAAGCAGGAAACGTCATTTGCGATATCAGGAATTACAAATTGTTCAAAATTAATATTATTATCGCAGATAAAAAATATTCAAAAAAAAGACATAATTTTTATTACGGAAACAGAACAAACGGCATTAAAATTTCAAAATGATTTAAAAATTCTTTTTAACATAGAATCAGTTATATTTCCATATCAAGATGGATCTATATATGATTCAAATTCAAAAAATTTATATAAATATGCAAAACAGATAGATATAATAGAAAATTATACATCGAGTTGTACATCGGATAATAAAAGTTCGATAATAATAATTCCTCAAAAAGCATTAATTGAAAAATTTCCTGATATTTCATATTTTAAGGAAAACAAAATAACCATAAATGTTAATGATGATATTAATGTGGAAGAATTAGCAAAAAAACTGATTAATTACGGATATAAAAGGAAAACATTAGTAGCTGATATAGGAGAATTCAGTATAAGAGGAGATATAATTGATATTTATCCTTTAACAGAGCAGCCTTATAGAATTGAATTATGGGGAGACAGTGTTACTGATATCAGAATATTTGATAACAAAACACAAAAAAGTATAGAAAAAACAAAAAAAGCTGAAATATTACCAATTTATAAATTTATATTAAATGATGATTCATATAAAAGAATAAAACCTCCTGAAAATGGAGTAAATGAAAAAAGTGAAATATATAAAGAGATAATAGTTTGAAGGAATAGAATATTATGAATCATACTTTAACCAAGATTTAGAGGTTATAACAAGAATATTATCTCCGGAAAGATTTGTAGTAATATTTGATGATTATACACAATTTAAGTCAAAATATGAGCAATCAAGCGAGATTTTAGAAAAACAATATTATGAGAATTTAAATACAAACTTTTTACTTCCGTTAAATCAACTCAAGCATAAAAATTTAAAAGAATTTTTAACAACAACGAGTAATTACATGAAAATTTATTTTGATAATTTTATATCAGATGAATTTGACATAAATTTAGAATTAAAAACAGAATTAATTCCATATTTTTCAGCAGGGGTAGAAAATATTGCCGATTACATAAAAGAAAAAAATAAACAAGGATATAAAGTAATAATCGCAACTGATTATAGAAACAGGGCAGAAGAAATATTAAAGGAATATGAAATAGCATATTCAGGGGATATAGATGAAAAATCTGCCGTATATATTACAAACAATATAGTACTGGCAGGTAGTGTAATAGAAGATTGTAAAATATGTATAATAAGTGATAAAGAATTATTTAACAAACGATCGAAAGATATAACAGCAAGCCGATATGGATATAGAAGAGAAAATGCGGATTTCATAGAGAGTCTTAATGATATACAAGAAGGTGACTATATAGTACATATGGTTCACGGTATCGGAATATTTAAAGGATTAACAAAACAAACAATAGATAATGAAGAAAAAGACTATTTAACACTGGAATATGCAAGAGGCGACAGACTTCATATTCCAGCGGAACAAATAAATATGTTATGCCGATATAGAGGTTCAGGAAATATTGCACCGACATTATCAAAAATGGGCGGGAATGACTGGAATAATACAAAGACGAAAGTAAAAAAAGCAGTAGAAGAAGTAGCACAAGATCTGATAAATTTATATGCAATAAGAAAATTATCAAAAGGATACGCATTTGAACCTGACAGTATATGGCAATATGAAATGGAAGAAGCATTTGAATATACGGAAACTCCGGATCAAATGAAAGCTATACAAGAAACCAAATCGGATATGGAATCAGATAAACCGATGGATAGGTTAATCTGTGGCGATGTAGGCTTTGGAAAAACAGAAGTTGCAATAAGGGCAATATTTAAAGCGGTAATGTCAGCGAAACAAGCAGCAATTGTAGTTCCTACAACAATACTTGCAATGCAGCATTACCAGACGATAGAGGAAAGATTTAAACCATTTCCGATAAAGGTTGATTATTTATCCAGATTCAAGAGTAATAAGGAGCAAAAAGAAACAATAAGAAAAATAATACTCGGAGAAGTAGATGTAATAGTAGGAACTCATAGGCTTTTACAAGATGATATCCGATTCAAAGATTTAGGGTTATTAGTTATTGATGAAGAACATAAATTTGGAGTAAGCCATAAGGAAAAATTAAAACGATTAAAGAAGAATATAGATGTATTGACAATGTCAGCAACGCCTATTCCAAGAACACTATATATGTCATTATCAGGCATAAAGGATATGAGTATAATTAATACACCTCCGACGAACAGACTTCCCGTAAAGACGTACACCGGTGAGTACAAAGAAGCAATAATAAAAAATGCAATTAATTATGAAATAGAAAGAGAAGGACAAGTTTTTTATTTATACAACCGAGTTGAAAGTATATATGAATTTGGGAAATATTTACGGGAAATGCTGCCCAATGTAAGACTTGCGATAGCTCACGGTCAAATGGATAAGAATGAGCTGGAAAGAATCATGACATCATTTTCAAACAAAGAATTTGATGTATTATTATGTACAACAATAATAGAATCCGGTCTTGATATACCGAATGCAAATACAATGATAATACACGATTCCGATCGATTTGGCTTAGCTCAATTATATCAAATAAGAGGACGAGTAGGGAGAACAGATCGTCAAGCATATTGTTATTGTTTGTATAAAAATACAAAGAGTTTAACATCGGATGCAATAAAACGTTTGCAATATATAAAAGAATTTACAACATTAGGCAGCGGATATCAAATTGCGATGCGAGATATTGAAATAAGAGGAGTAGGCAATATTCTTGGAACAAAACAGCATGGACAAATGGTAAATGTAGGTTTTGATACATACTGTCAATTATTGGAAGAAGCAATAAACGAAATACAAGAAGGTAAAAGTGAAGAATATAAACCAGCAATAGTAGATATAAATGTTACAGCATATATTCCTGATGAATGGGTAGGTTCAAAAGAACAAAAGATGATAGAATATAAACGTTTGGCGGATGTTAAATCAATAAGTGAACTTGAAGCAATAAAGTCAGAGTGGAAAGACAGATTTTCAAAGATGTCAGAATCTGTAGAAAATTTAATCAAATTGGTACATTTACGGATTTTAGCGACCCAAGCCGGAATTTCATTGATTAGAGAAACAGATTCAACAATAAGAATATATACAAATTTATCAAAAGGTGAATGGAATATAATAAATGCAAAATCAGATAAAAATATTACGAAATATATTAAATTTACAATAGCTCCAAATACTTGCAGTGAAGGGAAAAGTATATTAATTATAAACAATCGTTATATAAAATTTGAAGAATTATTTAACATTCTGTCTAATTTATTTTATCATATATTACAGATAGGATATAATTATAATCCAAATCAGAATGGTTTATAAAACCTAAGGAGAGAAATATGAATAAAATAAAAATTGCATTATATGCAATTCTGGCAATGTTTATTTTAACAGGATGTTCTGTTAAACAAAAAGATAGTGACATACTTAAAATAAATAATACGGTAATAACAAAAAATGAATTTGACAAAGCATATGAAACAGTAGCTTCCGGCAAGGTAATGGGGCAAATGGGAATAGATTTAAAAAAAGATCCTGAAAATATATTTGCCCTAATGATGAGAGAACAAGTTGTTTCAACTTTAATAGTTAAAGCACTTTTAAACGAAGAAATGGAAAAAAGAAAAATTGATGTTTCAAAAGATGAATTAGAAAAAGTTGAAAAAGAAATAATAAGTAAATTCGGAACAAAAGATCAATTTATGCAGGTTATGAAAATTAATGGAGTAACATACGATAAATTTAAACAAGATTTAAAAGAAGAAATTAAACTGAAAAAATTTGTTGATTCAATAGCGATTGTATCAGTAGGAGATTCTGTTGCAAAAAAATATTATGAAGAAAATATAAATAAATTTAAATATCCCAAGAGAGTAAGAGCTTCTCATATTTTAATATCAGCCAACCCTGAGCAAATAAAAGCAAGCATAAAAGAAGCAAATAAAGATATTTCAGATTCAGAATTAGATAAAAAAACAAAAGATAAAATGACAGAATTAAAGAAAAAAGCAGAATCAATCCAAGAAGAAGTAAAAAAATCACCTTCTTTATTTGCGAAAATAGCAAAAGAGAAATCTGATGATGTAGTAAGTGCTTCAAGAGGCGGAGATTTAGGATTTTTTGCGAAAGAAGAAATGGTTGAAGACTTTGCCAATAAAGCATTTTCTATGTCACCAAACACTATAAGTGAAGTTATTCAAACCCCATACGGCTATCATATTATAATGGTAACAGACAGACAAGAAGCAGGGACATATTCTTTTGAACAAAGTAAAAAAGATATTATCAATTACTTAGAAAGCCAAGATAAAGTGGATATTCTAAAAAATAAAATAGAAAATTTAAGACAAGATGCAAAAATAGAATACCTGGACAATAATTATAATCCTGAAGAAATACAGAAGAAGATAAGGACACTGGCTGCGAAAAACCCGGATTTAAAAGATATAGCGGAACTTGCAGCACCGACAGACAATAAATAAGGAAAAGAGGGACATAACAAGTCCCTCTTTTAAACTGATTTTACAGAGCAAAAGAATAAGAAAGATAAAAAATGATAGTAAAACAAAAAGATTTAGCAAAATTAATAACCGATATAAGAAAGCAAGGTAAAACCATTGTTACAACAAACGGATGTTTTGATATTCTGCATGTAGGACATGTAAGATATCTGGAGAAAACAAAAAGTTTTGCGGATGTTTCAATAGTTGCATTAAACTCTGATAAATCAGTAAGAAGAATAAAAGGGGAAGGACGTCCTATAAATAATGAAAATGACAGGGCGGAAGTATTAAGTGCATTAAGAAGTGTTGATTATGTAGTTTTGTTTGATGAAGATTCACCATTAAATTTATTGCTGCAAATAAAACCTGATGTTCATACAAAAGGTGGGGATTATACCGTTGAAACCCTGCCGGAAGCGAAAGGTATAATGGAAAACGGAGGCAGAATAGAATTTATAACATTTGTAGACGGTAAATCCACCACTTCAATTATTGAAAAGATGAAAAAGAGTTAATTGTTTTCTTCCTCATCTGCTTTACCATATTCATTATTTATTATACATTCAAGTTCATCAAATTTTTTGGTGATTTCGGATAAATAATCATTAATTGTGTAACTTAAACTGACTAATTTTTTAGGTTTAATTTCAACCTCTCCTTCAAGGGCTTTTTCCATAAGCTCCATAAGTGTACTCATCCGTTCAAGTTTAAAAGAGACTTCAGCTACTTTGTCACTAAGGTTTACATTGTTGTTCTTTTTCATTTTACCCTCCCGATTGTCAATGTGATTGATTGTAACTATTGTTAGTATAACTGACAATCAAAAAATGAACAAGGAATATTTACAAAAATTTGCAAAACATTTAAAGAAATTAAGAGAAGCCAAAAATTTAACTCAAGATGATATAGGATTAAACGGTATTTCTCGTTCAATGGTTGGTATGATAGAAACAGCCCAAACTGATATAACAGTATCAAAATTAAAAATTATTGCTGATAATCTTAATGTAAAAGTAAAAGATTTATTTGATTTTGAATAAAAAAATTGTAATTTCCCTTGACTCGTATTACAATAAATGTAATCAACAGAGGAATAATATATGAGGGATATAGATACAATGAAGGAATATACACTTGATGAGATATCGCAAATTGTAGGCGGTATTTTAACCAAAATAGAAGATGTTAAAATATCAAGATTAGGGCCGCCTTTATTAGCAGATGAAAATACATTGGCATTAGCATTAAATGAAGAAGAAATAGAAAATCTGTCTAAGACAAAGGCAAAAGCTGCACTTGTACCTATAGGTGTTACATCGGAATTTATATCAACAATAGAAGCAGAACGTCCCAGACTCGCAATGATGAAATTACTTCATTTATTTTATGTTCCGCCGGAATCACCCCAAGGAATTCATCCTTCCGCAACAATTCATCCGACAGCAAAATTGGGAGAAAATGTTTCTATCGGGCCAAATGTTGTTATATCAAGAAATGTTTCAATCGGAAAAAATTCTAAAATATTAGCTAATACATATATCGGACGCAGTGTACAAATAGGGGAAAACTGTTTATTCCATCCCGGTTGTAATATCGGTGATAATGCAATTATAGGTAATCGTGTTATATTACAACACGGAGTAAGTATAGCAGCAGACGGATTTAGTTTCGTTACAGAAAATCCGAATAATGTTGAAAATGCAAGACAAGAAGGCAGCATAAAACAAGATAATTCCGATCAAAAAATTTATAAAATACCTTCATTAGGTTCAGTAGTTATTGAAGATGATGTTGAAATAGGTGCTAATACCTGTATAGATAAAGGCACAATTGAAAATACCGTTATAGGCGAACAAACAAAAATAGATAATCTCGTTCAAATCGGGCATAATTGCAAAATTGGCAAAGGTTGTATGATAGTTTCTCAAGTCGGAATAGCAGGTAGTTGTAAAATAGGTGATAGAGTTGTTATAGCCGGTCAGGTCGGAATGGCTGATCATATAGAAATAGGCAGTGATTCTATTGTGATGGCAAAAGCCGGAATTACAAGAAGTTTTCCTGAAAAATCAATCTTAATCGGTGCTCCTGCCGCTCCGAGAAAAGAATTTATTAAGCAAATGAAAACAATGAAAAAAGCGGAAGAAATTATTAATAAATTTAAAGAATATGAACATCTATTAAAGGATCTATAATAATGTCAACTTTAAAAAAAGAAGTGATACTTAAATCAGTTGGACTTATGACAGGAATAGAGTCTGAAGCAAAAATATGTCCTTCTGAAAAAAAAGGAATAAGATTCCATTTAAATGAGAATATGATTGAGGCAGATATAAATAATGTTGTATCTACGGAACATTGTACAGTCATAGGAAATAATAAAATAAAAGTAATGCTTATCGAACATTTTATGGCAGCGTGTGCAATATGTAAAATAGACTCTCTTGATATATACTTAACACATTTTGAATTGCCGATATTAGATGGAAGTGCCAAAAATTGGGTTCAAGCATTTAAAGAAGCAGGTATAGAAAACAATATTGATGAAAAGAAGTATACTATAAAAGAACCAGTCCAATATATAAACGGCAAAACGCATTTAGTAATTTTACCTTCAAAAAATTTAAATGTTACTTATAGTGTAAATTTTAAACATAAAGATTTAAAAAACAGATGGGTAAGTTTACAAATTGATAATCTTAATGAAATTATAGAAGCAAGAACATTCGGATATTTAAAAGAACTGGAAATGCTTCAAAAAGCAGGATATGCAAAAGGTGCAAAAATAAATAATACAGTTGGGCTTACAGATGAAGGCTATACAACAGAATTAAATTCGGAATTTGAGCCTGCAAAACATAAAATTTTAGATTTAATAGGAGATTTCTATTTGGCAGGATGTAATATATTAAATTTAAATGCGGAAGTTATAGTAAAAGAAGCTGGACATACCGTTCATATAATAAGTGCAAAAGACTTAAAAAATAAATTAGTAATGGAGGCATAATGGCAGAAGAACAAATTTTACAGTTTGATACAGTAGGAATTATGGATTTAATACCTCATAGGTACCCTTTCATATTAGTAGACAGAATAACAGAGTGTGTTCCGGGAAAATATTGTAAAGGATATAAAAATCTTACAATGAATGAGTCATTTTTCAGCGGACATTTTCCGGGTAATCCTGTATTTCCCGGAGTATTACAATTGGAAGCAATGGCTCAAGTATCAGCTGGATGCTTAGTTCCTCTTGAACAATATAAAGATAAACTATTTCTATATGCAGGAATAGATGGAGTAAGATTCAGAAAACAAATCAAGCCCGGAGATAGATTTGATATGGTATCAGAATTAGTGAAAATAAAAGGGCCAATTGCGAAAGCACATGCAACGGGATATGTAAATGGACAATTAGCAGTTGAAGCTGATTTAATGTTTTCAATTGTAGGAAAGAAATAGGTGAAAAATGACAGTACATAAAACAGCAATTATTTCAGATAATGCAATTATTCCGACCAGTTGTGAAATAGGGCCGAATGTTATAATCGGTGAAAACGTAAAACTGGAAGAAAATGTTAAAATTATAGCAAATGCATATATAGAAAATTGTGAAATTGGTGAGGGAACAATAATATATCCATTTGCGAGTATAGGAACAGCTCCGCAGGATTTAAGCTATAAAGGTCAAAAAACGAAAGCAGTTATTGGTAAAAATTGTATAATAAAAGAATATGTAACAATTAATAGAGCAGCGGGAGAAGACGGAGCAATTACAAAAGTCGGAAATAAATGTTTATTTATGGCATCAAGTCATGTAGCACATAACTGTGTAATAGAAGATGAAGCGATATTCGCGAATCTGGCTACAATAGGTGGACACTGTAAAATAGGTAAAGGTGCTTTTTTGGGTGGTATGAGTGTATATCATCAAAATGTTAGAATAGGTGAGTATGTAATTGTATCAGGATTTTCTGCGACAAGAATGGATATTCCGCCATTTGCAAAAGTAGCAGGTGCTCCTGCAATACTTCACGGCCCTAATATTATCGGGCTTAAAAGAAGAGGATTTTCTCCCGAAGAAATAAAAAATTTACGTGAGGCATACAAATTAATTGAAGCAAGGGTTACAACACTTACGCATGTTGTAAATGAATTAGAAGAAAAATATCCAACCGATCAAAATATTAAAAGACTTATAGAATTTATCAGAACTTCAAAACGGGGAATATATTTAGGCAGAGCAAATAAATTGAATGATGATGAGGTATAATAATGAATAATTTATGGGAAAAATATGCAAAAGTTTTAGTTGATTATTCCGTAAAAGTAAAAGAGGGGGAATTAACAATTATCCGAACCGATTCATATTTATCACAACCTCTTGTAAAGGAAATATATAAACAGGTTCTTTTAAAGGGTGGATATCCTGTTGTAAGAATGGGTGTTGAAGGGTTAAACGAGTTATTTATAAAAAATGCTTCAGATAAACAACTTGAATATATAGATCCCATGACAGAACTTGAATACGAAAAAGCAAAAAATTTAATTTCTATAGGAGCACCGTTAAACGTAAAAAATATGGCAAGAAGTGATTCAAAAAAACTTGCAAAACGTTCAGGTGCAATGAAACATTTAACTGAAAAAATGTTAAAACGATCTGCAAATGGCGATTTAAAATGGGTAATAGCTGATTTTCCCACTCAGGCTCTTGCACAAGAGGCAAAAATGTCACTGGATGAATATACAGAATTTTTAATAAAGTCTTGTTACTTACATATAGATGATCCGGTAAAAAAATGGCAGGAAATTGGAGAATATCAAGATAAAATCGCAAAATATTTAAATACAAAATCTCAAATTCATATAACAGGTGAAAATACGGATATAACATTCAAAACATCAGGCAGAATATGGAAAAGTTGTTGTGGTGAATGTAATTTCCCTGATGGTGAAGTTTATACATCTCCTATTGAAGATAGTGCCAATGGGCAAATATATTTTGATTTTCCACAGATATACAGAGGAAATGAAGCTCAAAAAGTTCTTTTAACATTAAAAGACGGAAAAGTTATTGAGGCAAAGGCAGAAAAAGGTCAAGAATTTTTAATTAATATGCTCAATATGGATGAAGGTTCAAAATTTGTAGGTGAAATTGCTATCGGTACAAATGATATGATTCAGGATGTTACTGGTAACATTTTATTTGATGAAAAAATAGGCGGATCAATTCATATGGCAATTGGTGCTTCTTATCCTGATACGGGCGGTAAAAATATATCAGGGCTTCATTGGGATTTAATTAAAAATATGAAAAATAACGGTAAAATATTTGCTGATGATGTTTTAATATATGAAAACGGAAAGTTTTTAATATAATAAAAAACAACTATACGGTTGCGACACAGGATTAAGTGAATAAAAAATGTTTATAAATTATCACCGAATTTATTTTTGATGGCACTAATTAGAAAATTAGTATTATATAATAATTTTTCATAGCTGTCATTATTATAAATAACATAATCCCAATCAGAAACGGAATCAAGTTCAGTTTCTGTATTGTCATTGGCAGAAGTTATTGTTCCTCTTTGTTGTCTTGATAATAAATTTGATTCAACTCTAATTGTAAATGCATTATTTTTACGTAATATTTCGAGTTCATGTTTTTTTCTAACATCCGTAACAATAGTATTACCATCATAATTTATTATGGAATTTAGCCAATAATCAGGATCTTGACTTCTTCCCCAATTTCCTAATGAAATTAAATCTTGTCTGTAGAGTGATTTATTTTTTTCAATTTCATCAAGAGATATACCTTTTTGCTCGGAATATTTTAGTTTTATACTATCAGCAATACCGATTCTTTTAAAAGAATGAAAATTATCCAATAATATTTTAGCAATGGTATCTTTTCCGGAAAATTGTTTCCCGGAAAAGACAATAATTTTTTTAATTTTCTTCATTTTTTATACTTAAACTAATTCTTCTATCATCAGGGTTAAATTTCAGAATAGTAGTTAAAATTTTATCACCCGGTTTTAAAATAACATTTTTAGAATTTTGATATTCAATAATTTCGTTATTAGGAAGCAGAGCTTCAACCCCCGGAAATACTTCAACAAAAGCACCGAAATGTTTAATTCTGGTAATAACGCCTTCCAGTTTGTCACCGTCATGGATTTTATCTTTTGCTTCAAGCCAAGGATCTTTTTCAAGATTTTTTAAACTTAAACTTATTCTTTGTTTATCTTTATCAATAACAATAACTTCTACATCAACGACATCACCGACTTTAAGGGTATCAGAGGGATGATCAACCCATCTCCAAGAAATTTGAGATAATGGAAGAAGTGCATCTACACCGCCGATATCAATAAATGCACCGAAATCTGTAATTCTAACGACTTCACCTTTAACCACCTGACCCACTTGTGCATTATCAAATATATCTTTTTTATTATCATCTTTATCTTCAGCATAAACTTTTCTGTTAGAAAGAATGAAGTTACCCTGCTGAATATCC
>CANPZN010000020.1 GCA_947588785.1 Candidatus Gastranaerophilales bacterium | reverse complement strand
CTTCTTAGCGAAGGAATAGAAAAAGCCCCGTTTGTTTGAAGGCCTGAGTTACGGGGCTTAAGCTGAGCTTAGAAGTATTCTATACGAAGCTAAAGAACGTGATTTTTTATTATTTACTAAAAAAAAAATAAATAAAAAACTAATAAAAGGTAGACTGAAGTCTACCCTACTGCCTAAATTTTAAAAAAGCCGCTGCTCCAAATGTTGCGAAACTAAGTTAAATATAAAAAGTAAAAAAAAACTAATGAAAGATAGACTAAAGTCTACCCTACAGTTAAAATCCTCCCTATTGCCTTAAAAAATTTTTGGTAATAATAATTAAGCAACTTTACGACTCAGATGAGCAAAGCGAAAGGTTGCAACACTAGCTAGTGCTGGATAACAATCCGTTTAGCAGTTTGTTTGAAATTCTCTCTAATCCGGGGTATATCTTGTAAATTCACCATCAAAATATATATGAATACAATTTTTACCGTTCTCTTTTGATATATACAATGCCTTATCAGCATAATCAATTAAATCTTTAATATTATCCGCCGCGTTAGGATATTCTGCTACCCCTATACTTACTGTTGGTCTTACAACCGTATTCTCATCTACCTTTACAACTATTTCACTTATTTTTTTTCTGATTCTTTCTGCAATTACGGCTGCATTCGCCACAGATGTCTCGGGTAATATTATTGTAAATTCTTCACCGCCATATCTTGCAGGTATGTCTACATGTCTTATCGTTTTTTGTATTGTAGTTGCAATCTCTTTTAAAACCATGTCTCCAACTAAATGACCATATGTATCATTGACTCTCTTAAAATTATCAATATCCATCATTATTATTGATAATACATGATTATATCTTTGAACTCTTTTTACTTCAGAATCCAATAAGAAATAAAAATGTCTGTGAATATACAATTTCGTCAAACCATCTTTTGTTGCCAGCTCATATAATTGTGCGTTATCTACAGCTATTGCCGCTTGGTTCGCTAATGCTTCTATAAACTCTAAATCTTTTTTATTAAACAGTTTCCCGTTCTTTTTATTTGTAATATTAATTATTCCGATACATTCACCTTTGGCTATTAAAGGTACACAAATTAATGAGGAAATATTACTATCGGATGAAAATTGATTAAATCTCGGATCTCGTCCGCCTAAATTCGTTATTATTGATTTCTTTTCCGTAAATACCTTTCCTGCTATACCTACATCAGGCTTTATTTTTGTACACTCTATTAACCCATTATTTACATCAGATTCATATTTCTTATCTTTTAAACCGTATACTACCTTTACTTGCAATGTATTATCCGATGAATCATAAAGCATTAAAGAACCTTTTTCGGCATTTACTGTTTCTATTGCTTTATCTAATATTACACCTATCAAACGCTTCAAATCATCTATAAAATTCACTGCCTGGGATATATTATACAGTATTGACAGGTTATGAAGTGTTTTATTTAAATCTACAATTTTAGCTTCCTGCTCTTTATTTTTTATAAATTTTCCTATTATTGGATCTATACAATTAAATATTTGATTTAAATATCTTAAATCATCTTCATTATATTCACTTCCGTCTTCTTTTTTCCCGAGAAATACTACACTGACAGGTTCATCATTGTTATAAAATGTCTTTATATATTCACATTGAGTTTCTGTTAATTTATTTGTAGCAAAAAATGCTTTATATATATAACTTCCGTCTGCATTCACAACTTTTTGCAATTCATCAGATTCTTTTTGAAAAAATGGTGCATTATCTACGGAAAATTCAAACTCTAAATCAGAACCTGATGCTACATCTTTTGTTTGAAAAATTCCGTTATTATTTATAAAAATTCTTATATTACTTAAACCTATTGCGGATTTTATTAAAAAAGATACTTTGGACAATAAATCTTCTAATGATCTAGAATTATTTGCTACCATATTGATATCAAATAAATTATGTAATTCCAAAACACTTTTTTGTAAATTATAAATTTTTTCTGCTAAATCTTGATTCATATTGCTATTATACACAAAAATTTATAAAAATAAACATTTTATTCTTATTTTTGTTTTTTATTTTCTAAAGATGCTATTATCATTGATGAAACTACTGTTACCGGAATAAAAAATCCAAAGAAATTATTTTTTATTGATGTTTTTATCGGAACAGAACGCATTTTATTATCCATTACTGACCATAATGCCGTTAAACCTGCCATCATCGGCACTGTTTGTTTTACATTTTTTACAAAACTATCTTTATAAGAAGATGAATTATCTACAGTAGAATTAGATTTAAAGGATACTTGTTTATTTGATCTTTTATATACATTTAAATTATTTCCGTTTATTTTTTGTATCATAAAAATCTCTCCTTTTCCTTATCTTTTAATTAATCTGTTGTTTACTTTTTCAATACTTCTCAATCGATTAACTTAATCCTGTATCGCAAATTTTCACTCACTCCCCGTTTATCATGAAAATTTACTCGGATAACTTGACTTTTTGTTATCTAATCCTATTTTGTAAATCTATAATTTAATAATATATCTTTTTTTAGAACTTTTGTTGATGTAAGCTCTAATTTGTTACAATCTGATACTTTTTCTCTTTTAAACCCTTCCACAAATGAAATTGCACTACTATCTCCCATAATCTTAGGTGCCATAAACATAATTAATCTGTCTGCAAGATTTTCTTCCATTAATGATTTATTTAATTTTCCCCCGGCTTCAACTAATATACTATTTATGCCTTCTTTGTCATAAAGTTGCTTTAATCCATTTAACAAATCCACATGACCATTTTTTAACGGTACTTTTATAATTTTTACATTTTTTGCAAACTTTTTTATTTTTTCTTCTTCTGTATTTTCTCCGACAAGAATTATTACTCCTGTTCCGTCATCATTATATATATTACTTTCTTTTAATGTTCTTAAATTTGTATCAGCAACTATTCTTATCGGATTTCTACCATTTCTCATACGACAAGTCATTGACGGATTATCTTTTATCACAGTTCGTGAACCGGTTAGTATTGCATCATATTTATTTCTCAATTTCTGCACTTCTTTTCTTGAATATTCATCCGTTATCCATTTAGATTCTCCGTTCGCAAGTGCTATTTTTCCATCCATTGTTACTGCCGTTTTTATCGTTACAAAAGGCATTTTTTCGTTTTGATTCTTTATAAAAATCTCATTTAATTCTTTGCATTCTTTTTCCATTACACCGACTATTACTTCAATACCGGCATTTCTTAATTTTTCAATTCCTTTTCCTCTGACTATCGGATTAGGATCAACCATCCCTATTACAACCTTTTTAATTCCTTTTTCTATTATTAAATCGGCACACGGAGGTGTTTTACCATAATGGCTGCAAGGTTCAAGATTTACTATTAATGATTTCCCTTTTAGATCAGTCTTACAATTTAAAATGGCATTGCGTTCCGCATGATTCTCTCCATACTTTTCATGACGTCCTTCTGCTATTATATTGTATTCATCATCAAATATTACTGCCCCGACTAATGGATTCGGCGATACTCGCCCTTCACTCTTTTTCGCAAGGTTAATACATCTCTTCATTAGTCGATTATATTCTTTATTCACTTTTTATTTCCTTATAAAATGCTTCCGCTATTATTTGTGAATATTTTCCCTTCTCGTTCACCGATATTAATATTATATTTTTACCGTTCTCCAGATTCGCTACCCCTAATATTCCCTCTAAATCCTTTATAGGTATATTTGATACTTCTACGTTAACCTTTATATATGGAATCCGTTGATTTAATGCATTAATATTTCCATGTTTTACAACTTCTATTTTATCAAATTTTATTAATTGATATTTATATTTCTTTACCGCACTTTCCAGTTTTGTCTGTATATCCTTACTTTGTATATCCTCTTTTGTAAAAATATCCTCATTCTTTGGCTCTATTATTATCATTTTTTGACCCGTAGCATTATGCTCCGCTACTATCATCCTATTTTTGAGTATCTTTAAATTTTTATCAATACTATATTCTTCGTTTATTGATGATAAATCTACTACATCTTTAGTTTTATCTATCAGTTCCTCCTGTGACGGATTCCTTTTCTCTTCTATCTTTTCCTTTATGTAATCTATTACCCCCAAATGTAATAATCCAAAAAAGACAAGTATTCCTATTACTATTTTTATTATTGTACTTAAACAACCTTTCATTAAAACTCCTTTATATTTTATTGAAATATCCCTTTATTTGTAATACATTAAGTATATATATGATATATGAAGAAATCAAGAATTCAAATAGCAATAATGTAAATTTTGAACTTGCAACTCCAATGTTCAAACAGTTCCTTAGCATTAAAAAAGAATATCAGGGCGTTGTTCTGTTATACAGAATGGGAGATTTCTATGAAGGATTCTTTGAAGATGCTCTCATCTTTACTAAAGAATTAGGTCTCACTTTAACTCATAAAGATGGCGGAGAAATCGGTAAAATACCTATGGCTGGAATACCTGTCAAATCACTTAATATTTATATCCCCAAATTATTGGAAAAAAATTATAAAGTAGCTATTTGTGAACAATTAGAGAATCCTAAAGAAGCAAAAGGTATCGTAAGAAGAGGAATAGTTAAAACAATTACTCCAGGTACTATTACAGAAATAAATCTTATTGAACCTACCGGAAATAACTATATCGCAGCTTTAATCAATGTTAATAATACCTATGGGTTCGCTTATTCCGATATTACTACCGGCGAATTTAAAGTTACTTACGGTTATTTGGAAGAAATAATTTCAGAACTCGCAAGAATTAATCCGTCTGAATTATTAGCTCCCGTAAAAAAACAAAAAATCTTGCCGTTTCAAATCGTACCTGATGAAAAAATAGATCTGCCTGATTCTATTACTTCTTTATATCCCTGTACAAAAGTTTCTATGTCTGCTTTTGATGAAGATAAAACTATTGAAAATATAAAAAAAATTTTTAAAATTAATTCTCTCGAAGTATTCGGATTCAAAGAATTTAAACCAGCATTCCTTGCCGCTGGGGCTATAATTGATTATCTCATTGAAACACAAAAAGGACAATTACCTAAATTCGATACTATCAAAACTTATTCAATATCTAATTATGTTTCAATAGATGCAAATACAAGAAGAAATCTTGAACTGCTCCAAACTAACAGAAACAATAATAAATATGGCAGTCTTTTATGGGCTATCGACAGAGTTAAAACTGTAATGGGGGCAAGACTCCTTAAAAATTGGATAATGCAACCCGTTAAAAATATTGATGAAATCTTAAAAAGACAAAATGCCGTAGAAGAATTAATTAATAATTCCGTTTCAAGAATAAATCTCGCTCATCTCTTAGAATGCAGCTCCGATATAGAAAGATTAACTATTAAACTCTCTAATGGAACTATTAATCCCAGAGATCTTATCGCTTTAAAAGATACTTTGCTCCTTATTCCTAACTTTGAAAGTATTTTTAAAACTTTCAAAAGTGAATATTTATCTCAAGGTATTCAAGATGCCGAAGATTTATATAATCTAGCCTCTTTAATAAACAAAACAATTATTGATGACCCGCCTTCCAATATAAAAGACGGTGGTTTCATTCGAGAAGATGTTGATTCTACTCTTGATTATTATAAAAACATTTTAACAGGCTCTGAATCTTGGCTTCAATGTTATGAAAAAAAAGAAAGAGAAATCTCAGGAATAAAAAATCTAAAAGTCAGTTATAATAAAAATTTCGGTTATTTTATCGAAATTACCAAATCTAACTTAAATCAAGTTCCGATAAATTATGTCAGAAAACAAACTCTAACTAATTGTGAAAGATTTATTACCGAAGAATTGAAAAACCATGAAAATGATGTCTACTCCGCAAAATATAAAATAGCTGAAATTGAAATTAAGTTATTTAATAACCTCGTTGAATTCTCTAAAACTTATATCGACAGTTTAAAAACAACAGCTCATTTCTTCGCACGGGTTGATGTTCTTCTATCTTTTGCCATCGCTGCTATTGAATCAAATTACACAAAACCTGAAATTACTGACACTAATGAACTTTATATAAAAGAAGGCAGACATCCGGTTATCGAAAAAATATTACCCATGGGGCAATATGTGCCTAATGATTTAAAACTTATCGCAGATAAAAAAAATTTTGAAGATACTCAATTTATGATACTTACAGGCCCTAATATGGCAGGTAAATCCACTTATATGAGGCAAAATGCATTAATTGTTCTTATGGCTCAAATAGGTTCTTTTGTTCCTGCTTCATATGCAAAAATAGGTATAGTCGATAAAATCTTTACCAGAGTCGGTGCTAATGACGATCTGTCTTTGGGACAATCTACTTTCATGGTTGAAATGAATGAAACCGCTTATATCCTTAATTCTGCTACCGAAAAAAGTTTTATTCTGCTCGATGAAATAGGAAGAGGTACTTCTACTTATGACGGGGTCGCTATTGCTTGGGCTGTCGCTGAACATATCGCTACCAAAATTAAAGCAAGAACTATTTTCGCTACACATTATCATGAATTAAATGTTATGCCTAAAACTTTTGATCAAATTAAAAATTACAGAATTACTATGGCTGAAGAAAATGGCGAAATTCTCTTCCTGCGAAAAGTTATTGAAGGTTCAGCAAGTAAAAGTTATGGCATTCAAGTCGCAAAAATGGCAGGTCTGCCCGATTGTGTCATCTCTAATGCCCAAATGTTAATGAACAAATTGCAAAAAGATCTCTCTAAAGATTTATCTTCAAGAAAACAAAAAAATAAATCCGTTGATGTACCTCAATTATCTTTATCTTTTGATTAAAGGAGTTTATGTATAAATTTTTAAAAAGTGATATATTTCCTATTTCTATTCTGTTTATCTCTTTTTTGATTATTCTGCCTTTTTTCTTCGCTCATCAAGGTCTGTTATCCGTCGATACGGGCAGAGAATTTTATATCGCTTCACAATGTATGCACGGTCAAATATTATATAAAGATATCTTTAATATTTATGCACCTCTATCTTATCAACTTAATGCTTTATTATTTCTTATTTTCGGTGTTAAAATTAATACCCTCTATATTGCAGGTATAATTAACTCTTTTATCATTGTTTCAACTTTATATCTCCTGGCTAAAGAATTTCTAAATAAAAATCTTTCTTTTCTATTATCTTTATTAACCGTTTTTTCTCTTGTCTTTTCTACTTTCCTTTATAATTCAAATATTACCTACTCTTTTGGTCTGATATATGCCTTATCTTCTTTCCTCTTATCTCTTTTATTCCTTATAAAATATTTAAAATCTTCTGATTCAGTGCAAGATTACAATGACAATTCGTCATTGAATAAGTATTCACCTGATTTAAATCAGAAATCTAATGAAAAAATCGCTTATCTCTCCTGTATTTTTGCAGGTTTTAGCATTATGAATAAGTATGAGTTCATTTTATTCCCTTTTATTTTGTTTTATTCTTTTCTATTTGTAAAACCCTTAAATCCTAAAACTTTTATAAAGGCTTGTATCTGTTTTATTTTAGTTCCTTGCATTTCATTGCAAATACTTTTTCTTCAAGGTCTAAATTTTTTAGAATTAAAAACAGCTCTTTTTCAAATGCTTTTAATGGTAAATGCACCTACTCTTAAAACTTTTTACTCAAATATAAGTAATATTTTTAATTATATAAATCAACCTATATATCTCTTCGCAGGACTTCTGCCTATCATTAATATTATTCTGTTCATCGTTCAATTTAAAAAATTATATTCAAACAAACCATTATTTATTTTTATTCTATCTTCAATTCTTGCTTCCGTTAAATTTAGCCTATTTTTAAATATAAATCATATGGGAGCTTTCCTATTCCCTGTTGTCCTGCTTACAACAATAATTCTAATTAATCAAAAACAATTTCTTTTATACTTAAAATATATAATCTTAATCTTTTTAATCCTATTTTTTGCCTCTAATGATTTTGAATCTCTAAAATATAAAAATTTTCACCTTCTTACTAACAAAGGTAATATTTATACATATTCAAAAGATGGAGTTCCAATAAAAAAACTTTCTGATTTCATTTTAAATAATACTACAATTAATGATAAAATCGTAATTCTTCCTGAAGGTGCTTTTATTAATTTTATTACTGACAGAAAAACAGATAATTTATATCACTCGCTTATTCCTTTATATTATTTAGACATATTTAAAGAAAATAATGTAATTGAACATTTTAAAAATTATCCTGCCGATTACTTTATTATATTACCTTTAAGTACAATCGAATACGGCTATAATTCATTTTGTGATTATGCTGGTAATTTTTGTGAGATAATTTTTAAAAACTATAATTTAATTTATGAATTTGAAAATACTAAAGTGTTTAAAAGAAAGAATAATTTATGAAACAAATTGCTTTAATTAATCATGGCTGTGCAAAAAATCTTGTAGATTCCGAATTAATGCTGGGAAAGCTCATTCAAAGCGGTTTTAAAATTACTCTTGATGAAAATAATGCGGATATTGTTATCATTAATACCTGCTCTTTTATTCATGATGCGGAAAAAGAATCTGTAGAAAGTATTTTCAAAATGATTAATGCAGGAAAAAAAATAATCATTACAGGTTGTTTAGCACAAAAATATAAAGAAGAACTTAAAAATCTTCTTCCGGAAGTAAATGGATTTATAGGAATTTCCGAAATAAACAAAATTGATGAAATAGTTAAACAAGTTTATAAGTCAAAACAACAAGTTTATAAAGTAAATGATGATCCGGAATATAATTATCCTGAGAATATTGAACGCCAGCAAATAACAATGGGAGCCAGTACTTATGTTAAAATTGCTGACGGATGTGACTTTAATTGCGGTTTTTGCGTTATTCCTCAGCTTCGTGGTCATTACAGATCAAGAAAAATAGAAAATATTATTTCGGAAGTAAAAGAACTTACTAAAAAAGGTGTCACTGAAATATGCCTTATAGCACAGGATACAACAAGTTACGGAAAAGATATTTATTCTAAACCTTCTTTAAAAGAATTATTGATAGAATTAAACAAAATTGAAGACCTTAGTTGGATTAGAATTTTATATACATATCCTGCTTTATTAACTGATGATTTACTTGAAACAATAAATAAACTTGAAAAAGTTGTAAAATATATCGATGTTCCGCTGCAACATGCCAGTAAAAACATGTTAGAACTAATGAACAGACCAATAATGGATTATAAAAAATTAATAAAAAGAATCCGAAAAATAATACCTTCTTCTGCAATTAGATCAACATTTATTGTAGGTTACCCCGGAGAAACGGAAGATGATTTTAACGAATTATACAATTTTATTGAAGAAATGAAATTAGATAGAGTCGGTGTTTTTGAGTATTCTAAAGAAAAGAATACAAAAGGGTATAAATTAAAACCGCAAATTCCTTCCAAAATAAAAAAACAAAGAAAAAAAATATTAATGGAGCTTCAGCAAAAAATTTCAAAATCTTTAAATGAAAAAATGATCGGCAAAAAAATTAAATGTATAGTTGAATCAATTAATGATAAAAATGAGATAATTGCACGTACATACAAAGATGCTCCTGAAATTGACGGACAAATATATATAAATACAACAACTCCCGTAATTCCAGGCGATATTATAAATGCCAAAATTACAGGAGCTGATGTTTACGATTTAAAAGGAATTATTTAAAATAACCCTGAAGAATTATTTATTTCCTGATACTTTTTGTTTGATATCTTAGTACACGTCTGTCCCTTAATGCGTCGGGATTGTTTGTAATAAGTCTTTCAATAATTTCTTTTTCTTTTTTATTATCTTTTTGATTATAATAAATACTGGCTAATTTTAAGGCTATTTCAATATTGTCGGGATAAGTTTTATTTAATATAATTAGCTTTTCCCTACCTAAAGTAGTTCTATTTAATCTTAAATCAAGAAATGCTTCAAGAATCTGAGTATCTAAATCTTCCTGCAAATTAGTTGCATGATTTAAATAGATTTCAGCATTATTATAATCTTTCATCTTATAATAATTTGCAGCTAAATTATAAAGAACTACAAATTGATTATGCAAATCATTTGTAACCAATGGCATAATATTATTTAAAATATAATTTGAACGTGCATATTGTCTTTTATAACCGTAATTAATAGCTAAATCAACCCAGTTTACTATATTTCTTCTGTCATTTCTCAGTTCACCTATCAATCTTTGGATTTCATGTTCATAATTTTCACCCGGATAATCCGTAATTACAAAGTGATAATATAAACCATTATAATCATTAATAGGTTGATCTATAACATCAGGAACCATTCTATACAATAAAGATAAAGTATTAAAATCTCTGTTTGTTACATTTTTATTATAAGTTTCCCGAGAAATATAATCACCGCCGATGTACATAATATCATTAGGATCAGAACTATGTCCAAACAAACCTAAAGCATGACCTAATTCATGATCAACCACTGCTGCAATTTGTTCTCTGCTGTAATAATTACCTGAATCATCAGTCGGTTTTATTTTTACTTCCATTCTCATAAGTGTTTCATTATTCATTACGGGAGTAGTTAAACCGGCTCTTGTAGGCTCGTAATTATCTTTAGATGAAACATCATCAACAAAATCAAAAACAATATTTGCATCCTGATAATTATTAACTTGATTAAATGTTAATATACCATTAATTGCCTGTTGCCATTTATTTATTGAATCATTAACACAAGATAAATATTCTCCTGACACATTTCTTGAATTTTGAATATAATAATTTATAGGTTTTGAATTATTCCATCTGATTAATTGATTTTCATATAAAACATTATCTATATAATTCGAGCCTACACTTTGATCCAATTGATTTCTCATATCCATAAGAATTTTTTCTGCCAATTCGCTGGCTTCATCACAATTATCTAATTGTGCTATTTCATATAATGCTTTTTGATTATCATATGTAGGAGGTAATTTTGAAAGTGCTAATGCTTGATAATATATTGGTTCTTTTTCATAAGGTCTTGCATTTTCCACTTTTTCAAATAAAGATAATGCCTTTTGTGCATTCCCTGCTTCAAGTTCCTGTTTACCTTGTTCCATTAATTTTTCAGGCAGAACATTTTTAAAATAAGCAAATGCACCCATAATAATTAAGAGAAGTACTCCAATTATTATAAAGATTTTCATCAAATTATTTTCTTTTTTTTCTCTTTGTTGATTATTTTCTTCCATGTATTCTCCTTACTTATTCAACTCTAACAACTCGGATAATTTTTTTGTTTCTAATTTTGATAATAATTCAGAATTACCTTTGATTTTAAAATACTCTTCAAATTTTGGAGTGGTTTTCAAATTATATGATCTTCCGTTTTTATCTTTTTTTCTGCTTATTAAACCTTTATCTATTAATTCTTGAATATGTTCATATGCACAAGCCCCTCTTAATTCCTTTAATTCAGCTTGTCTTATAGGTTCTTTTAATGCAATAACAGTTAATGTTTTTAACACGGCATTTGATATATCCACAGGACATAATTTTTCAACTATATCCATATATTCATTTTTTACTTGAATAATATAACCATTTTCATCATCAATTTCAAGTGCTCCATCTCTCGAAGAATAATCAAGAATCAATGAAAGCATAGCCTCTTCTACTTCCTGCTCATCTGTTTGAAGAAGTTTTGATATCTCCTTCAACTCTACGGCACGACCTGTTAAAAATAAAACAGCTTCAATTCGTGACTTTAAATCCATATTATTCCCCCATTGCCTTTTCTGTTTTTTCAATCGGGGTTTTTATTACATATATATCCGAATAAAAACTTTCTTGTTCTAATTCAAAATCACTTTCTGTTGTTAAAAACAGAAGTGAAATAAATGCGGTTTTTTTATCCAATCCTAACAATATTAAGGCATTTATATCCACTTTTTCTTCGTGTTCAAAAATTCTTGTAAGATTCTCTTCTAATATTTTTACACTGCTTTTTATATATTCATCATGAGCAAGATTAATAATATCATCCGTTGACATATTTGCATAATTTCTTACCCTTCTTTGAGCTCGCTCCAATGAATTTTTTATCTGCTGCTTTTTATCTAATTCTTCATAAAATTCAAGTTGTCTTATTAAATCTTTTAAAGTTACTATCCTGTTTCTATTTAGCTTTACACTCGTTCTTCTTTGTATAATATCTTCTATTTGTATTACATTATCAGGATAATAATCTTGATAATACAAATCATCCGAAAATCTTGAATCATCGGAATCGTCATATTCGGGATTTACCTCCGGCTCTGATACCTCAAATTCCATAGGATTCATCCCCACTAATATATTTGACTTTAATTTCAACAATACTGCAAGAAAAAATATTGCCCGTCCGCTAAGTAATAGATTATTTGAACTGTTTTGAGCAAGATGAAGCATATATTTATCTGCAATATCTGAAATATCTATATTCCAAGGATCAATTTTCCCCTGTTTAGCCATTTGAACTAATATTGCTATACCATCTTGTTCTTCATACGGTGATTCTAATAAGGCATCAACATCAAACTTAGTATCACTTCTATATGATTCCTCAGTTTTATTTATATATGCGTTGTCTATTTCTTTGGGATTTAACATCTATTTATTCCTTGAATTTAGCACCATATACTCTAGTTTTTCCATGCTCTTTTTGAGTTACACCTACTATTATATTAGCTGATTTTATCATAGGTTCTCTGTGACTTACTACGACAAATTGCGTATTTTTTGCCTGATTTTTTATAATTTCCGCTAAACGTTCCACATTTATTGAATCAAGATTTGCATCCACTTCATCTAATGCATAAAATGGTGCGGGTTGATATTTTTGTATCGCAAACACAAATGCTAATGCCGTTAATGATTTCTCTCCGCCTGACATCGCTGCTAATCTCTGCTTTTTCTTATCTCTCGGTTTTGCCTCAATTGTTAAACCACCTTCAAACGGATTCTCTGAATTTTCTAATAATAATGTTCCTTCTCCTTCTGATAAATTGGCAAATATCTCTTTGAAGTTTGCATTTATATTTTCATATGTTTTCATAAATGCATCTTTTTTAACTTGTTCATACCCGTTCATTTTCTCCAGAATATGCTTACGTTCTACAGTTAACGTTTCTATTTGCGTCTTTTTCTCTTCTTCTTTCGCTTTAACTTCATCATATGCCTGTATTGCAAGCATATTAACAGGTTCCATTTCTTCCATTCTCTTTTGAAGTTTTTGAATCTTATCTGTCACTTCTTGTGCGGATATTTCTGTCGGAACAAGAATATTTACATCTATTTGATTATTTTTTAGCTCTTCTCTAACTTCTTCTAATTGAGGTTCTAATTCTCTTCTTCTTGATTTGAAGGCTTCCACTTGCTCAGAAATTTTTTCAATTTCATTTTTTATATTATTTTTATTCTTTTCCGTATTTAATAATTCTTCTTGTACTAAATCTCGTTGATTTTGTAATTCTATTAACTTTTCACCTAATTCTTTTATTTTCTCTTCAAGTTCTTTTGCTTTAACTTCAATTTGTTTTATATCTTCAGAAAATCTTAATTTATCTTCATTTGCTATATTATTATCTTTTAACAACTTTTGTATTTGTTCTTCTTTTGTTGTTATAAATACTTCATGCATATTTATACTTCTATTAAGTTCATTAATTTCATTATTACAATTCAGATGTTTAGTTTGATAACTTTTTATCAGATTTTCTATTGAAGCAGTCATTTCTTTTAGCTTTTTCAGTTCCCCTTCTGACATTTTTGCTTCAATTTCATTTATTTTATCCTGTAAGATCAGCATTTGATCATTTAAATCAACAAGTTTAACTTCATAATTATCTAATTTCTTTTCTATACTCTGAATTTTAGGTTCATTTTCTTTAATTGTATTATTATATTCTTCTAACTTCTTTTCATTACTTTCCGCATTATTTTTAAGATTATTTAATTCATTTTTCGCACTGTTCAAAGCAGTTACAGTATTTAAATAGTTAGATCTGATTTTTTCACGCCTATCTTCAAGATCTTCTCTGGCTTTTGTAAGTGAATTATACTTACTTTGCATTTCATTATATGTTTTTCTGCATTTTTCCAGTTCTTCATCATCATTCTGACTGAATTTTAATCCTGTTGATCTTCTGTTACCGCCTGTTATTGCACCTGTTCTATCAAATAAACTTCCGTCAAGAGTAACTAAACGATATTTTCCGATTAACCTTTTAGCACTGTCATAATCTTCCATTATAAGAGTTTCACCTAAGGCATAATAAAATACATTTAAGTATATATCATCAAAATCTATAAGATTAATTGCAAAATCGATTACACCTTTTTCTCTGGGTAATCTTAAAGAAGATGGTGCCTGTTTCATTTTATTTAACGGTAAAAATGTACTTACTCCAGCTCTTGAAGTGTTCAAAAAATCTATACAAACTTTTGCAACATTTTCATCTTCAACAACAATATTTAACATTTTTCCGCCCATAGCAACTTCAAGTGCGGTAGAATGCTTTTTATCTACTACACTTCCCAATTGAAGCAACGGAGCATGTACACCTGATATTTTTGCCTTTAAGATTGTATCTACAGCTTTTCCATAATTATTTTCTTCATTTGCCTTTTTTTGACCTTCTAAAAGATACATTTTTCTTTGTATAATCTGTAAATCATGGCTTAAATCAGATATTTCATTTTTATTTTTATCTAAGTTATATATCACATTTTCCTGAGCAAATTTATAATCATCTAATTCTTTTGTAAGTTCTTCAACTTGCAGTGTTAATTTATCCAGGTTTGATTGATAATTTTCTTTAAATGAAACTAATGATACTATATTTTTCTTAGCATTTTCTATATCTTTTTTCAAAGCCGTCAAATCTGTTTCATATGGCAGAGTTTCTGTTTTTATTCCCCATTCTTCTTCTTTTAATTTTTCTAATTCTTGTTTTAATTTATTTCTTTCTTCAAGTTGTTTATCAGCATTTTCACTTAATCCGGAAACTTCTTCCATTACTCTTTTCAGCTCTGTTTCTTGAAGTTTTATATTATTTTCTATTTGAATTATTTCAGATTTTTTTTCTTCTATCTTATTTTTTATTTCTTGAATTTTTTCTTGATTATTTTCTATACCATTTTTAGAATATTCTATAGTCTTTAGATTGTCATGAATAACTTTTTCCGCTGCACTGATAGCATATTCTTTTCTTGAAATTTGCCCTTTTAATTCTTCCAATTGTTTTTTTGTTTCTATTTGTTCAGCTTCACCATTATTTTTTACAAGTTCTGATATTTCTTCATATTTCTTCTTGATTTGAGCCAGATTTTCTTCCAATTTTATAAGTTGATTTTCTTCTTCTTTTTTCTTTTTATTAAATTCTAAAATATTTTGATGAGCAAGTTCAATATTTCTTTTCAAATCAAAATATTTTACGGTTGTAATTTGACTTTCCAATTGGAATTTTTCACTTTTTAATTTTTGATACTTTAATGCAGTTTCTTTTTCCTGAGCTAATCGTTTAATTGTATCATCTATTTCCGCAAGAATTAAATTAGCCTTTTCAACTCTGTCTTCAACAGTCAAAAGTTCATTTTGAGCTTTTTCAATTCTTCTGTTAAAATCTGCTACTCCAGCTATATCATCGATAATTTCACGTCTTCTGATATTAGAACAATTTGTTATTGTCATAACATCACCTTGCATTACAACATTATAGCTGTTTGGTGTTATATGATATTTCTCAAGCAGTAAATGAATATCCGTTAATGTTGAAACTTTATCATTCAAATAATAAATACTATTATACCCTTGTGAGGATTTTTTAATTCGTCTTGCTACACTAATCTGTTCTTCATTATCATTTTCAGAAGCAAATACTATTTTTACATATGCTTCATTTCTTTTATTATGGGTAGATATAAAATCAGACAATTGTTCCGTTCTTAAATTTCTGGCACTGGCTAAGCCCAGGGCAAATAAAACACCATCAATTATATTACTTTTCCCTGAACCATTAGGCCCTGATAATACTATTAAGTCTTTATACAGCGGAATTGTAACTTCACTTGCAAATGATTTAAAGTTATCAACTTCAATTTCTTTAATATACATTAATTTGTAAGATACCTATAATTCACAATTCAAAGCGGTGTTTTTATTAATTATTATTTATAACCAATAAGATATTTTTACACCATATTCAATTACACAACAAATAAACATAATAGTCAAAATCTTTACATAAGTTTAATGTAAACATTTTACTAATTTTTCAAAAAAGTTATATACTATTATTATGCCCGAGAAAATTTTAATTAGGAGTATTTAATGAACAACTATACAATAAATAACTTATTGGAACAAGCTATAGATTTAAAAGCATCCGATCTTCACTTTATCGTAGGTGAAGTTCCATCATTTCGTATCGATGGTAAAATTTTTAAATCTAAATTAGAACCCGTTACGGAAGAAGATATGCTTAAAGCAATTGATGAAATTGCACCTATTTCAATGCGTGATAAAATTTTTACATCTTATGATTCGGATTTCCCTTATGAAATCGAAAATAAATGCAGATTTAGAGTCAATGTAGCAATGACTTTCGGATATCACGCCATGACAATTCGTCTAATTCCATATAAAATTCCTGATTTCAATGAGTTAATGCTTCCCGACGGAATAGAAAAATTTTCACAATTTGAAAACGGAATAGTATTAGTAACAGGCGTTGCAGGTTCAGGAAAATCAACAACAATCGCTTCTATAATTAATAACATTAATAATAACTTTCAAAAACATATAGTAACTATAGAAGATCCGATTGAATATGTATATAAAAGCAATAAATCAATATTCACTCAAAGACAAATAGGAGTAGATACTTCAAACTTTATTGACGGACTTAAATTTGCTCTTAGACAAGATCCTGATGTTATTGTTATAGGTGAAATACGAGATATGGAAACTATACAAAGTGCTCTTCACGCTGCGGAAACAGGACATCTTGTTTTTGCTACAATGCATACTTTTAATGCCATTCAAACTATAAACAGAGTCTTAAGTTTCTTTACTCCTTCAGAACGTGAAGCCGTAAGAAGCCAATTCGCAGAAGTGTTTAGAGGTTCTATTTCTCAAAAACTTTTGTTAAAAAAAGATAAATCAGGAAGAATACCTGCCGTTGAAATGCTATTTTCAACTCCTACAATTAAAGACTTTATCATTAAAGATGAACTTGAAGAAATATATAAACTTGTACAAAAAGGCAGTTATAATGATATGATTACTTTTAACCAATGTTTATTTAATTTAATTCAAAATGGTTATATTACAAAAGAAACTGCACTTGAACATTCAGATACACCTAATGAACTTTTGCATTATATAAGAGGTGTTTATTCCGGTACGGAAATAAACAAGAATTTCTAAGATGAAAGAACAATTTATAACAAATGCAATAAATCTTAAGTCATACAGTATCAGCGAAGCTGATAAAATTATCATTATGTATTCCGAAGAAAAAGGATTAATAAAAGGAATAGCTAAAGGAATAAAAAAACCTTCAAGCAAACTCGGCGGCAGAATGGAATTGCTTGTTGCCAATAAAATGATGTTAAATAAGGGGCAAAACCTTAATACCATTTGCCAAGCAGAAGCATTAAATACTTTTTTTAATCTGAGAAATGATATAAATAAATTATTTTATGCAATGTATGCCGGAGAAATTATTGTTAATTTCGGAATTGAAAATGATCCTAACAGCTTTGATATATATAACTTATTTTATACTTGTCTTGAAAAAATTTCTTTATCAAAAACAAAAGAAGAAACAATGTTAAATATAATCAAATTTCAATTAAAAATCATGAACATGACCGGTTACTCAATTGAACTTGAAAATTGCGTTAAATGTATTAAACCTATTAAACCTATTGATAACAATCAATTTTATTTTTCAATAGAACAAGGAGGAATCATATGTGCAAATTGTGCGGAAAATCTTGTAAAAAAAGTAAAAATTCCTTATAAATTAACAGAATTTCTTAACACTTTATTAAAAGAAGATTTTAATACAACAACAAAATATGATAATTTGGTAACAGAAAAATTCCTGAATATTTGTATTAACTTGTTAAAAAAATATATCGAATATTATTCTCCAAAAAAATTTAAAACATCACAAATATTAGAAAGCATCAAATAAAATGAATATAGCAAATTATATTGAACATACTTTACTGAAACAAAATGCAACTCAAAATGAATTAATCAATTTATTTGAAGAAGCAAAAAAATATAATTTCATTGGTGTATGTATTAACAGCTGCAATATAAAATCGGCAAAGGATTATTTAAAAGATACTCCAATCAAAATTGTAACAGTTGTTGGATTCCCTTTAGGTTCTTGCTTAACTTCAGTTAAAGCCTTTGAAGCAAAAAAGTCAATTGAATTAGGAGCTAATGAAATTGACATGGTTATTAATGTTCAGTCAATAAAAGATAAAAATTATAATTACACATTAAATGATATAAAAGAAGTTAAATCGGTATGTAATAATATTCCCTTAAAAGTCATTATAGAAACAGATTTATTAACTAAAGAAGAAATTATAAAAGCCTGCCAAATAATAATTGAATCAAAAGCAGATTTCGCAAAAACATCTACAGGATTTGTCAAAAACGGAGTCGGTGCAAAAGTTGAAGATATTCAATTAATGAATGAAATCTTAAAAAATAGCAATGTAAAAATTAAGGCTTCCGGCGGAATAAAAACAAAAGAACAGGCAATTAAATTAATTAATGCAGGTGCCGTAAGGCTTGGAACAAGTTCAGGAACACAAATTATTAATTGTTAAGTTCTTCAAGGAATCAAAATAAACAAGCAAAATTAAAAACAAATTCCTAAAATTGAAGGAAATCCTCCCCTAAAATTGGATTTATATCAACATGCGGAGCTTTTTGAATTGCCTTTCGTCTGCTTTCCAGAATAGCATTTTTCTCAGCATTTATCTTAAAATTATGTTTTAATGCAAAATATAAAATAATAACAGCAAACGCAACAACCCTGCATTCAGAAAGAGTTTTTTTAGTTTTTGCAATTATAATTTCTTTTGATGTATAATTTTGTTTCTTTTTCTCATCTTTCTTTAAATTTACATTTTTAGATTTTAAATGGGAAGATTTAAAAGAAGAACAACTTGATAAAGGATTTGTTGCAACATTAAGAGACATTATTCCTGCACTATTTAATTCGTTAGTACATTTCAATGCCGGCTTATCATTACCTTTCAAGTGAATTTTGTTATATCTTATTAAAGGATTTAATCCAACCCTCATTTTCCCATTCCTATATATTTTGTTTTAAAACTTCTAAACCTGATTTTTCAATTTTCGGAGTATTGATTTCAAATAAATGAATTCTGCCCGGCCCTAAATCAACATTAATTGCATCATCAACAGATTGCAGTTCTGAATTTTCACCATATGTCGGGAATAAGTTTTTCAACTGTTCTCCTGATTTCAAACCGGGAACTTGTATTGTACCTGCTTGTCTGTGATTTACATCTCTATTTGCAATAACAAGTAAGGTTTTACCGTTTAAATGTCGAGCAAATGTAATAATTTGATCATTTTGATTATTTTCAACATTTAAAGGTATAAACGAACCTTTTGTTAAAATATTATGATATTCAGGTTGAGATCTTACTTTAAATACTTCTTTCATAAAATCACCGATTTCAGGATGTTCACCTTTTAATGGTCTTGAAAAATTAAATATATCGGGTTTATTTTTATGAACTTTACATATATTTGAATCAGTATCGGTTTGAGCATCATACTTATCAGCAAAATCATATTCATAATAATCTCCGGATTGATATCCGTCAAAGAAGTACGGATTCATCATAGGAATAGTTGCTTCAAGTCCGGTAACTAAATTAGAATAAATCACTCCGCCATGGTTCATTGCCGTTTCATCATCATGAGTCATAAATGAACCTATTAAAGATTTTCCGGGTTCTAATTCATGTGACATTTGAATATTTTCTTTTATATAATCAATTAATTCATGAGCTTTTGTCCACTCATGGAAAATATGATATTGACCATAATAACTATCAAATCCTGCTCTTAATGAATCTTGAGGTCTGTCATAATCCATATTCAATTGAGGAGAAGCATCTTCATATGTATAGCTTTCAGCTAACCAAGCAAATTCCGGATCTTTTTCTCTTGAATATGTTGTTAAAATATCCCAAAACTGTGTAGGTTTCGTTCTTGCTACATCAGAACGTATACCATCTACTCCAAGTTCAATACACATATCTACAAAATCTTTGTGCATTTGTAATAGATCGGGATTCAATTCCTGCTTCGTTTCATCTTTCCAAGGATCAAACATTCTGATATCATTCCAACCCTGAGGAGTCTTGGGAGTTCCATCCTTTTCAAATGCCATTAATTCTGGTCTTTCTTTGAATAAATCGTAAGAAGCACAACTTGGTAAATCAAGCATTACGCTTATTCCTCTTTTATGGCATTCTTCTATAAACCCTTTAAATTCTTCTTTTACATTTCTCGGATCATTTGGATCATCTAATTTGGGATCAATAGATAAGAAATCTTTCGGAGCATACAATGAACCTGCCGTTCCCATTGCATTTTGCTTCCCTGGAGGATTTACAGGTAATACATGCAATGTATTTATTCCGAGATCTTTTAATTCATCAAGCCTTTTTACGGCATTATTAAAATTTCCACGAACATCACCTTCTCTTAAAAGTTGATTCCCTGTTTTATCTTCCGCTCCAAAACTTCTTATTATAATTCCCATTATATTGGCATCATTATTTTTAAACTTTGTTCTTAAATTATTTTTATATTCAACTTGAGGCTGTACTTTATTTTCAACGGGTTTTACAGCAACTATATTAACCAAACCTTGATTTTGTAAAAATTGTTCTAATATATTTGTTCCTTTTGGTTCTTGTTTCCTGTATTGAACATTACAAGCAACACAAGAAGGCTCTGCCGTTTTTTGCATTGCTGCTGTTGATGGTGCTATTTGTACATATTTATCAATATAATTAGCCATTTACTTTACTTTCTGCCTCAGCTTGTTTTTCTATTTTACCTTTTCGACCTATTAAAAGTCCTGCTCCAAGTGTTACTGCCGTTAATATTGCAAATGTCGTTCCAAATATCTTTAACCATTTATTTGAATTATATTTTTGTTTTGCAACATCTTGTAACAAACTCTTTATCGGTTTTCCTACTAAATTATTTCTTTCTACCGCATTTGCACTATCTGTAGCCGCATCTACGGTCTTTCTTGATAAATTAACTGTTATATTATTCTTCCAGTTCGCAACTTTATCCATAAATTCCTTTTTGTATGAATTAAAGCCTGACATTATTTTTTCTGATTTTTCTGCTTTTAAAGCTTTTTTAATTGCAGAACCGGAATTCTCGCCAAATAATATTGACATTACTGCTTGATATTCATCTTTTGACAGATCAAACCCGGCATTTGAAAGTTTTTCCACATAATCCGTGGTTGTAGAATTTAACATTATATCTTTACATACTTGTACAAGTCTTTCTGCAGAAGCGTCATCTACAGCTTTTCCTATCTCTTCTAATTTTGATACTAATTGTTCCTTTAAATTACCTGATTGAGCTCGTTTAAATACATCCAAAGTTTGTATTAATCTATAGAATGAAGATTTTGCACCGACTATTCTTTCTTTTGAATTTATATTCATTATACCTTCTACTGTTCCCTTGTTTGCTTTGGTTTTAACAGTTTCAGATAACTCTACAAAATTATTAAGCATTAATCCGTCAGCCGTATTATCAAATATTTCTCTTGATACTTGTTCAATACTGTCCGTAAATTTGCTTCCAAGAGTTTCTTCATATTTATTGATTAATTTCATCAATCTTCTTACAGATGTATTAAATCGATGTTCCTTTATTTTTGTTGATAATACTTTTGCTTTTTCACTTCTTGTTCCTATTTTATCTAAAAGTTTTGTAATTACATTACCATTTTCACCTGATACAAACTTTGTTAATTTGTCGGCAATAACACTTTCATTTCCTTCAGATAATGCCATTAAATCTTTGTTATTAAGATTTAACGATTTTAAAAATCTTTCGCCTACTCTATCCCATTGATTTGCAATATATGAACCGGATTTATCTCCTACACGGGCTGATATAAATTTATCCAAAGTAGTTTTTCTTGAAGTAAATTCACTTGTTATATTAAACAAACTCATAATTCTGTTTGAAAATTCCGAAACTTTTGGAACTTCCATTTCAGTTTTTGCTTTCATTAGTTTATTTAAAACAACTTTCTGTAATTTTTTTCTTTCATGTTTAGAAGCAGCTGTTGAAGAAATAATATTTGCAATTTTCCCTAAAGAGCCTTCTTGTATTGCATTATTAAGAGCTTCCTTTTGAGTTTCAGATAATGTTTGAAGAATATCTGATGATAAAACGCCTTCAAGTGCTTTTTCTACAAAATTATTATCAATTGTTACCGTCTTTTTCATCAATTCAAGTTCTCTGGTAACTGCGTCTTTAAATATAGCAGAATTAGTTTTTCCGCCTAATTTAGCAGCTAATTCTTCTATCATATTTTCATCCATATATTTATCGGCATTTTGAATCAAATAATTTTTAAATTTGCCTTCAATTATACGTGTTCTTATTTTAGAGAAAATACCTTTATTTAATCCGACATTTTCTAAATTACGAGATGTATAAGCCATTTCCAATTTTTCAAGTCCGAGACGTACAGGTTTTTCCATACGGTTGCACATTAATGCACTTGCCGTAGGTGTTGCAACTCCTGCTGTCATCATCCATAATGTATTTCCCTGCAATGCTGTCTTTTGTGCTCTTTGTTTTATAAATCTTTCTCTATCGGGTAAATCTTTACTAACTCCAAGTTTATCTCCCATTTTTTCCAAATCTTCTTTTGAATACAAATCTGTTAACACATATTGAGGATCTTGGAATACCATTTTTTTACGATTTTGAGAATCTATATACTTTTGATGTATATCAACTCCGGTTCTTGCTTTTAACGGTGCTTGTATCGTAAGTTTAGGCCATAATGACATTGCTCCGAAAAATGTTCCGAAGCCGACAAATTCCATTGTTTTGCTCATTTTTAACGGATTTTTTATAAATAAATATGTTGCTAATCCTAATGAGCCTAATTTCATTGCAAGATCATTTATTCTTCCTAATTCATGATCATTTGCTTGACCTTTTGCAGCTTTTTTTATATTTACAACATCTTGTTTTAAATCTTTTGCATATTCTATTGGTGATCCGAATATTCTTGAAGGCAGTAATCTTGCTTTATCTTCCATTGGTTTTACTTTGCCTGTTGAATCAAAAGTAAAAGCAGTATCTTTACCTTGTTCTACAGGTTTATTTATAGACTGATTTGCAATTATCGTATTTAAAAGATTACCCATACTAACATACTACCTTTTCTTTATTTTCATCTATCAATGAAACAGCTGCCTGAGTTTTTGACCCCTTATCTTTATTAAAGTCTTTTAATGCTAAAAAATTGCCTATTAATGTCATTCCCAATGCAGTTCCGAACAACGCTCTACCGGCATATGTCGTGCTTTTTGAGGGATTTTTTATAAATTCTTTACAACTTTTTACAAAAGTTTCTCCAAATTCTTTTATAAACGGTCTGTATTTTGCAATTTCTTTTCCTGCGTTGGCTGCTTCTTTTGAGGCTTTCATATAATTTTTCAGGTTATTTATTCTTGTTGCCGGGTTAAATACTATATTTTCCCAGGGTTTTTGCATCGCAACACCTACTCCTGTTGCAGCCCAAAAATATGAAGATAACGTTGTAAATAATTTTGTTTTTACAAGTGTTTCTTTTATTCTCGGTTTTATTTTTTGATCTACTGACACTACATCATCTTCATAACCATATTTTTTTGCCGTTTGTTTATAAAATGCATTTCTGTCTTCTCCAAAGTCTTTATTATTGTATAATAAATCCCAACGTGGAAAATCTACACTTTCAAACACTTTATGATATTCATATGATATTAAATCATCTTCGTTTCCTTTTTCGGGAAGCTCGTATACTTTCTTTCTGTATGCCAGATTTTCATCTATTCCTCTTATCATTTTTACAGGGGTTTGTATGAATTTTTTGGAAACATTCTTCATTACTCCGTATGCTAAAACACCCAATGCTACTTTTTTATTTACTTTTAGTGAGTTTATTGAGGAAGGAGTATCAAAAAACTTAGAAGCAGCTGTGAATACTGCCATTAACATACCGCTACCTACTATA
>CANPZN010000019.1 GCA_947588785.1 Candidatus Gastranaerophilales bacterium | reverse complement strand
GGTAGACTAAAGTCTACCCTACTACCTAAATTTTAAAGGTGCTACTGCATTAAAGGTTGCAACACCTGATTAAATAAAAAAAGTAAATAAAATAAAAAATAATAAAAGGTAGACTAAAGTCTACCCTACTACCTAAATTTTAAAGGTGCTACTGCATTAAAGGTTGCAACACCTGATTAAATAATTAATTTTACAGATAATTTAATGCTTACTTTTTTCCCATAAATATGCAGTTTTTATACTGGTTTCCAAATCTTTTTCACCCTGCCACCCAAGCTCATTTTTTGCTTTCTTTGTGTCTGCATATAATATAGCCGCATCACCTGCTCTGCGTGGATTCATTTCTACTTTTATTTCTTTTCCGGTTACGTGTTCAACCATCTCAAACACTTCTTTTACACTGTTACCTTTTGCTGTTCCTATATTAAATATATTAGATTCCGATTTCTCTTTTAAATATAAATATGCTCTTAAATGTGCTTTTGCCATATCTTCCACATTAACATAATCTCTTATACAAGTTCCGTCAAAAGTATCATAATCTGTTCCGTAAATTTTAAATACTCTGTCTTTTTCAAATACGGATTTTATTATATTAGGAATTAAATGGGTTTCCGGTTCATGCCATTCCCCGATTCGTAATCGTGAATCAGCTCCTGCTACATTAAAATATCTTAATTTTATTGATTTTATACCATATGCCCTATCATAATCATCTAATATATTTTCTATCATTAATTTTGTTCTTCCATACGGATTTAATGGATTTTTTGGATGATTTTCATCTAACGGAGTATATTTTGGTTCTCCATATATCGCACAAGTTGAAGAAAATACTATCTTTTTAACTCCATTTTCCACCATTGAATCTAGTAAATTCAAAGTACCTATTATATTATTTCTATAATATTTTGATGGATCTTTGACGCTTTCTTCTACTTGAATATAACCTGCAAAATGAATAACGGCTTCAATTTTAAATGTTTTAAATACATTATTTATTTCTTCTTTGTTTCTTAAATCACCTTTGATAAAACTTACTTTTCCGATTTTTTTTAATTCATTTATCGTTTCTATATGTCCATTTTCCAGATTATCAAATATTACAAGTTCATTTCCTTTTTCAAGAAAATGAATTGCACAATGACTGCCAATATATCCTGCTGCTCCTGTTATTAAAATCATTAATAAAAATTTCCTTTTATTTAATCTACTGTCACACTTTGTCGCCGACTGTCCGGAAATTCCTCCCGCTCAAGTCTGTTGTTCGTTCACCTTGGGCTTGTCATCACTTTGGCTTTAGCTAACCGGGCTTTGTATGTATGGAATTTCGCTATCCAACTTTAAACGGTTCTGCCTTCACCCTACGGAAAATTCGCTCACGTTACTTAAAACAAATTTTTCTCGAACTAATTTTCCGCACGATTAACAACAACTTGTGGAAATGGTATTTCAATTCCCGCCTTCTCAAAGCCTTCTTTTACCATTTGATTAAATTTTCTTTTAACCATCCATTGTTCATGCGGAGTTGTTTTTATTCTGCAATATATTATTAAAGCTGAATCTTGGAATTCATTTAAACCAAATACTTCCAAATCAGACAATATATATTTTGAATATTCAGGTAATTCTCTAAGTTGATGACCTAAATCTTTTAATACATTTATTGCTTGAGTTATATCTGTTTTATAGGCTACGGAAAAATTAAATGTCGGAGTAGAAAATTCCTTTGTTTGATTTATTATTGTATCTATTTGTCCATTTCTTAAAAAATGAACATCTCCATTAAAAGTTCTTATAACAATCATTGTAAGAGTAACTTTTTCTACAGTTCCTGTTGAATTATTTACTGTGACATAATCGCCAACTCTTAATTGACCTGTTAATATAATGGATAAACCTGTAAACAAATCTTCTACAAATTTTTTACCGCCGAAACCTACTGCTACCCCTAATACACCTGCTGTAGCTAATATGGGTTTCATATCTATTCCGAAATTCGCTAATATATTTGTTGTAAAGAATAATATTAATATTGCATCTATTAAATAAATTCCTATTTGTCTTATTGTTAAATAATGTTTTCTTGTTTCAATATCAGATATTTTTGAAATCAGTTTATC
This sequence comes from Candidatus Gastranaerophilales bacterium, assembly GCA_947588785.1. Lineage (GTDB taxonomy): Bacteria > Cyanobacteriota > Vampirovibrionia > Gastranaerophilales > Gastranaerophilaceae > Avigastranaerophilus. Next base: position 22,567 of record CANPZN010000019.1, on the reverse strand, counting down.
AAAAAATAAATGTAGTGTTTTATTTACTAACTTTAAAACAATGACAAAAAGGAAAATCTCTATTATTGCTCTGCCTATTGCGAGTAAGTTTATCTTTGCAAGATTCTGCATTACTATATTTTGTACAATTGTTTTCATTTTTTCTCCTTTTTTGCCGATATCTGATACGTTGTTTTTTACATCACTTAAAAGAATTTAATAACAAACCAATTATCCATGTCAATATATTAAATATTATTTATATTATTTGTTCCCCAATCAGGGTAATAGTATATCATTACAGTATCTTTTGGCGTAATTTTTGCATTACCTCCTATAATAAAGTTTGTTAATGAACCTACACCCGGAATCGGAGTTAATGCCCATTTTATGGGAAATACCAATAACGATAAATTTAAACCTCTTTTTATATATAATCCCTTAATTTTATTGTTTTCAAAGCCTTCTATTCTAAAATTATCAACTATTATAGAGGCGGGAATCCCATTCATTCCTCTACTCATATATGCCCCTATTGTGGCTTTTACTTCTGTTCCTTGTCTGATAACTATTTTATCATTATATTTTACATTATTTCTTACTGCAAATTTTAATTCTTGAGCATCTTGTATTCCGTTTTTCTTGGTAGATATTTCTTCTTGTATTTTTAATTTTATAGGAATACATTCTACTGATTCATAATTATATTGAGTATTATTTTCCGGTTCTTCTATATCTATATTATTTAACTTATTCTCAATAAATTCATCATGCAATAATTCTGCATTTACGGCTTCATTTAGTGCTATAAAACTTATTAAAAAAAATAATATCTTTATTTTATTCATAATCTATAGCCTTTTTTGAGCCTGTTTTAATTTTCTCTTCAAGTTTTTTTCTATTATTAATTGAGGTCAGAAGAAAATTTTGATAAGATTCATTTTCTATATATTCATTATTTTTTAAATAATACGGATATTTTGTATAAATGTATTCATATATATTCATTAATCGTTTTGACGTCAAATTAGTTCTTGATATTTTATCATATCTTTTTTGAGGATATGATTTATTCATAAATGTTATTAAAGCCAGAGGATTATATCCTGCTTTGACCATAAAATCCACTGCTCTTTTATCAAAAAATATTTGATATTTTTTGGGAGCACATTTAATTTGTACTGATGTTACAATTCCTCTCCAAATTCCGGTATATGATTCTGCCGTTTTACATATTTCTCTTGATAAAAATGCTGCTATTTCCGCATCTTCAGAGGCAAATTGTATATCTTTATCATATACAATTATTTGTCTTTTTGTTAAACCCGGTTCCAGCTTTATTTTGTCGTTTTTATTTTTATAGACAAATATCATTCTTACATCAATCTTATTAGAATTTAATATTTTTAATCCTATATTTGATATATGATTTTGCAATTGTCTGTCATTTATAATTATTGTATTATCTTCTTCTATTGCATAAACAGGATATAAACACATTATTAATAATGAAATTACAATACATATTCTTCTTCTCATATAATAAAATCCTAACTTATCCTATTAATTTAATCTAGTGTCGCAATATTTTGAACCAACAAAATTTTCTCAGACAAAATTATTATAAACTAACTCTTTGTTTAAATAAAAACTTTTGTTAAGATTTTATAAATATCTGAGAAGAATAAATTTTCCTTCTCAGATATTAACTAATTGAGTTTTACCTTTTAAATACGTCGTAAGTTTTCACTCCCCTTTGGGCAAGAAAATATTCTCGAATAATTTAAATTTTAATTAACAAAAAAACACTATCTTTTTCCGCTTTAACAGAATGCATTACATTTTTTTCAAGCATAAACATTTGACCTTTTTTTACTTTATATTTTTTTCCGCCATCATCATTTTCATCAGGCATACTGCAGCCGCATGCTTGACAAGTACAATTTTCTTCGTGACTGAACATTACTTCTAATTCACCTTCCGTAACAAATATTGTTACATCTGTATGTGACATATGAGGTTCTATAATTTGATTCTTTTTTAATGATACAAGTTTTAAATGTGCTCCATTATTTTCCATTAAATCAATAATTTCTCTATCTGAATCTTTTGTATCTATTAATTCGTTTATTTCTAAAGTTCTGTATAACATAAATTCTCCTTTCGATGTATCAGTATAAAATATATTGTAAAATTAAAAATCCCCGGGCTGATTAATACTACCTTGCCCTATAGTATTTTTTAAATATATAATTTGTTAAAGACATAAGGATTTTTTTATGAATAATTTAAAAAATAATGAACAATTTAATTTCTTAAGTATTATTTTTATTACTGTTTCCATAATTCATATATTTCTTGCCGCAATAACTCTAAGGGGTTTATATGAAGATGGTGCTTTTTTTATGTTGGAATTATTAAATAATTTTTCTGACTCTACATATCATATTTCTGCTGATTTAGCCGGACATCCCAGATTCTGTATCTCTTTATTAATGCAACTGCCTTTAGTTTTTAGTCATTTTGTTCTTTCTGTCTTTGATAAAAACACACTAATGATTATCTATTCGGCTTCTTTATTTATATTACCTCTGTTAGCTTTATATTGGAATTACAAATTAACTTTGCGTTCTAAACGAATAGATATTTTCTTTTGGAGTCTGTTTATATACTGTGCGATCGGAATTACTTATTCTATTTTCTCGGTCGTTGAAACAATTATAGGAGCCATATTACATTTCATTCTCTGGAATTATATTGTTGCAGATATTGACTATAAAAAAAGAGATATAGCAGGAATTATTTTTTTATTAATTATGATGTTTGGAACTTACGAATATGTAAGTATCTTAGGAATTATATTTTTTATAGCTTCTTCATTTTATTTGTTAAAATCAGATACTTTAAAAAAACAGGCAGTAAAGTTAATGATAGGACTTGGTTCTTTAGCTGCTTCAGTTTTTAATATAGTCTTTATGTTAAAAGTACCCGGAGAAGACGGAGAAATAATGAGATTTCTCAAAGAAGCTCACGATTTCCTGCCTTTCGTCTTTAATCTTAACATTTCACTTAGCATTATAACAATTATTATTTTGCTTATTTTATTTTTCAAAAAAACACAAAATTCAATTTATATAACGATTTTTATAAGTTTTGTATACTGTTTAATGTTTATTAAATTATTATTAAATACAAATTTATCAGTATATCCGATGTGGGAACAGCACTTAAGAACGATTCCTTGTTGGCTTGTTCCGATAATTTTTACTGGACTCTATATTTTTGACAGATTTGATCAAAAAATAAATAATGTAAAATTCATAAATTATATTTGTATAATATTAATTTGCGGAATATTTCAAACATTATGGCAAATTGTAGATACTTACTGGTGGGATAAAAATATTCAATATCTGAAAAAAGAATTGGAAAATTGTAATTCATCTTTATATATTCCTTCAGAACATGAAGAAATTTCAAGTTTTCATAATGCCGATTTAAGAAGATATATATGGCATGGAGTATATAGTGCCACAAGCATTTTACTTTCAAAAGATTATAAGTTAAAAACACTTCTTGTAAATTATGATGAACAACAAGATGAAGGTAACGGAAATTACAGAAATACTTTATATGTTGTTCCGGATCGGGAAAATACAATATCAATTCCTTATGGTACTTTCATAAAAATTAAAAACAAATATTGGGATTTAAGTGATTGTGCCAATGCTTTGGATAAATATAATAAAGAAAATAATATAAAAACAAATCAATAAAATATGTCCGAGAAAATTTTTTATACCTTTAGTATAAAAGTGAAAAATCTGTTATAATAAAAGAATGAAAGAAACAGTAAAAAGTATTTTAGAAAAATATGTGGATATTTCTTGCGAAAGCACATTTATAGTAGGGTTCTCAGGCGGCTGGGATTCAATGTGTCTATTGGATATTATGAATAAACTCTCACAAGAATACGGTTTTTTACTTGTAGCTGCTCATTTAAATCACAATTGGAGAGGAAAAGAATCAGAAGCAGAAAAAGAACGTTGTCTTCAATTTTGTGAAGATAATGATATTACATTTATTTCTGATACTTTGGCTGAAGGAACAAAGGCTTCAGAATTAATTGCTCGTGAAATGAGATATGATTTTTTTAAAAGATGTGCGGAAGAATTTGAAGCTGATGCTATTTTAACTGCTCATACAAAAAGTGATAATGCAGAAACAATTTTATACAGAATTATAAAAGGTACAGGCTTAAACGGACTTGAGGGAATAAAAGAAATAAGAGATTTAGGCGGGTTTAAGGTAATAAGACCAATTTTAAATTTTTCAAGAAAAGATATTGAAGAATATTGCATTAAACATGAACTCTATCCAAATAATGACTCAAGTAATGCAAATACTAAATATGCCCGTAATAATATACGACACAATATTATGCCGGCTATAAAAAATATAAATCCTAATATCGAAAATTCTTTAATAACTTTAGCAGATATTGCGGCAGGCAATAATAAAGTTATTAATGAATTAATGGAAAATATTGAAAACCAAATTACGATCGGAAATAAATGGCTTACACAAAACTTTCTTATATTGAATTCTGCAATAAAACAACATTTTATTTATAAATTACTCTTAAAAAATGATATTGAAGCCAGTTTTTCTAAAATACAAGAATTAATTAATTTTATAAGCGAAAACCAAAAATCAAAAACAGGTAAAACTTTGTCAATTTCTAATAATTTGTGGCTATTTGTATCTAACAAATATACTTATTTGTTATGCGAGGAAAACTACAAAAAAATAGAAGAAGAATTGATTATTGAAAAACCGGGTACTTATATTTTTAATAATGATTATAAAATAACAATTATGGAAAATACAAAAAAAATAGAAAAATATCCTAAAGCAATAAGTAACGTAGTATATACTGATTTAGAGAATATCAGTTTCCCGTTAATTATAAGAACAAGAAGAAACGGTGATATAATTCAGCCATTTGGTATGCAAGGTAAAATGAAATTGAAAAAATATTTCATCAATAAAAATATTCCTGAACATGACAGAGATAAAATTATTTTATTATGTAAAGAAAAAGAAGTTTTATGGGTCAGCGGAACAGGTATAAGTGAAAAGCTGAGAAGTAATGGGATTCCTCATTATAAATTAAAATTGGAGAAAATTAAAAATGACAGCAATCCTTGATAAAGATATTAAAGATTTGAAAGTATTAATATCTGAAAAAGAAATTAATGAAAAACTTAAAGAACTTGCAAATAAAATTGAAAATATTTTTGATAAAGATGAAGATATATATGTAATATGTGTATTAAAAGGCTCTGTAATTTTTTGTTCTGATTTGGTAAAACATTTAAAACACAATATACAAATGGAATTTATAAGGATTTCCAGTTACGGCAATGAAACAAAATCAACAAATAATTTGCAAGCAATAGATTTAACATTACCGAACCTTCATAATAAAAATGTATTAATCGTAGAAGATATTATAGATACAGGGCTTACAGCCCGATTCTTAACTGATTTATTTAAAATAAAACATCAACCTAAGAAATTAATATTTGTTTCATTATTAAATAAAAAATGTGCTCGTCAAGTAAATATAGAACCTGATTTATATGGATTTGAAGTAGATGATAAATTTTTAGTCGGTTTTGGACTTGATTATAAAGGCTATTTTAGAAATCTTCCTTATATAGGATATTTTATAGAATAATTTTTACTGTTCATCAATATTTTCTAAAGCAATATTTTTTAATTTTTTTTCGATTTTTCTGTTCCAAGGTAAATCTTGCCTAAAAATATATTCATAACCTTCTACTTCACCTTTTGAAAAAGATTTTAATTGTTCATCACAAAGTATTTCAAATTCCTTTTGAATTTTAATTGTAAATTCATGTCTGTCAAATTTCGCATTATCTTTAGTGATAATAATAGGTTCACCGACTTGTGCAAGACATTCGGGTCTGTCTTCTCTCAGAAAAGTATAATTAACGGCAAGAGGAATAAGATTAACGCCGCCATGTTTTTTTGCAACATTTTGAGCAACATATGCCAATCCTGTTTGAAATTCAATAGGTCTGTAATTGGGTGGTTTAACAATTCCTTGAGGAAATATCCAAAAGCCCAAATCAGGTGATTTTAGATCATCTATGATATATTTTAATGATTTAACAGCTTCTTGGGCAGATGCTTTATTGATTGGGAAAGCACCTATTAATGCAAAAAGAGGAAATCTGTTCATTTCTTCAATCATCATTCTTGGGCGAACCTTGAATGCTCTTCTCATAAGATTATAACCTACAATTCCATCCCACCAATTCATATGGGGGGCATAAATTATACTGGGGAAATTTTTATTCCTTCTTTGTTCAAATGCTTCCAAATTTTTGATTCTTAGAGCATAAAACCTATGGCTAAGCATTCTAAATAAAATTCTGTCTGCAAGCCAAGTAAAAAAATGATAATTATGAGCTTTTCTTAATTTTTCTTTTCTATTCCTTAACCTGGTTGGAGGAATATCCGAATATAATTTTTCTGTTTTTTGCATACTTTCCACTATACCATTAGATTATAACATTTTTTTTATAATATTAATCAAAAATTTCTTTAACGCTTAAGGAATGTAAATTTTTTATTTCTTCTAATTTCTTGTATATATGAACAACAGGAGATTTTTCGCTTGATAATATTTTAATGTTTATCTTTACATTTTCACAATCTTCATCGATTGTTTTGTAACTGTAATCAATAATATCCGAAAAAATTGAGGTTAATTTCTCGTAAATATTATTATATTCTTCATATTGACATATAAAGGAGATTTTTACTTTCCTGCAATGTTTAAGACTTCTGGGTAATATTCGTACTTCTATGATTCTAATTAATACAAGAATGGCAACAGCTAAAATGGTTGATACTACAGCGATACTTAATTTACCGCACCCGCAGGCCATACCGATTGCTGCTACTATCCATAATGTTGAAGCAGTAGTAAGTCCGGTTACGGTTAAACCTTGTCTTAATACAGTACCTGCACCTATAAAACCTATTCCGGTAATAATTTGGGCGGCTACTCTTGACGGATCTCCCAAAGGATATAATGTAACTGCTGTTGAAAATCCATATATAGAAAGTATTGTAAATATACAAGAACCAAGACATACCATAATTTGGGTTCTTAATCCTGCCGATTTATTAGTTAATTCCCTCTCCAGTCCAATGACTGAACCTAATATTATTGCTATTAATATTCTAATTAGAATATCTGCATCTTCTATTTGAAAAAAACTCCAAAAACTTTGCATATATTATCTTTCTCTACTGTTTGGATCAACTGCATCTCTTATTGTATCACCAATTACATTAAAAGACAGTACGGCAACAAAAATTAAAACACCGGGAGTTAAAAGCCAAGGGCGAGTTACTATGTTTATAAATTCTTGAGCTTCTTTTAACATATTCCCCCAACTGGCATCGGGCTGTTGTATGCCCAAACCTAAAAAACTTAATCCCGATTCGGAAAGAATATATGACGGAACACTTAACGTCATTGCAACTATAACATAACTTAATGTCTGCGGCAAAATATGATGTATTATTGTTCTTAATGTTGAAGATCCTAAAACTTCTGATGCCTTTACAAATTCTCGTTTTTTTATTGATAAAACCATACCTCTTACAACTCTTGAAAATCCTGCCCAGCCTATTAATGCCAAAATTACTACTATTAACGTAAATCGTAATGCACTAGTCATATTCGCAGGTAATATTGATGCAAGAATTATCAATAAATAAAAACTTGGTACAGACATAATAGCTTCAGCTGTCCTCATCATTATAAAATCGACTTTTCCTCCTATATATCCTGATATTCCGCCATAAAGCATTCCAAGCGGAAATGATACTAATAATGCAAGAAAACCAATAGTTAAAGATATTTGACCACCATACAACAATCGTGAAAAATTATCCCGTCCGTTTATATCCGTACCTAATAAATAGAGTTCTCCGCCTTTTTCTATATCATAAAAATGTCTGTCACAAGGTATAAGTCCGAATAATTTATACTTTTCACCTTTTGAAAAATATTTAACTTTGTATTTATGTGATCGATCTTCTATATATCTGGTTTCAAAATTTTCTTTATCGAATTGCCTTATATAATTATATGTATAAGGTTTTGAAATTTTACCTTGGGGATTTATTATATAGATTTTTGACGGCGGACAATATGCTTTATTTCTATTTGAATAATTTTTTGAATATGGACTAATAAAAGAAGCCAGAAATACAGCTAAATACATAATGAATAAAATAATAAATGCATATCTTGCAAATTTATCTTTATAAACTGTTGCAAAAATATTATGATCAATACTGTTATAATCCGGAAGGTTCGGCATTTATGCAGCCTCCACTCTGGGGTCTACAATTTTTAATAATATATCCGCAAGTAAATTACCTATAACAAGCATAATTGTTCCAATCATTAAAGAAGCCATTACCAGATTTATATCTGATTTCATTACTGCTTCAAGAATTAATCTTCCCAAGCCGGGATATTGGAATACGTATTCTGTAAGAGCCGCTCCGCTTAATAATGAAGCAAATTCAAAGCCTAAGAGTGTAACCATCGGATTAATTGCATTTCGTAATGCGTGTTTATATATTACTTTTGTTTCACTTAAGCCTTTTGCTCTTGCGAATTTAACATAATCCGCTTGCAAAACATCAAGTAAATTTCCCCTCATTTGTCTTTGTAAGCCGCTAAGTGATATTGTAACAAGAACAATTACCGGTAAACACAGATGATGTAAACAATCTAATACTTTTTGTAATGGTGTCATCTCGGAATAATTATAACTTGTAAGTCCTCCGGTAGGAAACCATCCCGTTTTTACGGCAAAAATAAGTAGTAATAATGCGAAGAAAAATGATGGTATTGCCATTCCTATACTTGAAAATATTGTAAGAATTCTATCAATAGGCTTTCGCCAATTTAAAGCAGCAATAATTCCAAGTGGTATACCTACACTCCAGGTAATAAGAATGACCAATCCCGTCAACAAAAGCGTGTTAGGTATTCTTTCCATTAATTTATCAGAAACTTTTTCACCCGTAGTACAATAACCCAAATCACCCATTAAAAAACTTTTTAACCATTTCCCATACTGAACAATAATCGGTTTATCCAAACCGAGTCTTTGTACTTCATAATCAAGTGTTTCTTGAGTAATTGACGGATTTAATTTTAATTCTGCCAAAGGATCAACCGGAGCTAATCGGATTAAGAAAAAACTTATCATTGATACTAAAAATAACAATGGTATTGTTTGGAATATTCTTTTTATTACATATCCTGCTAAATTCATAAAATAATTTTAGAATACAATTAAATTTTTGACAATTAGCCGACTTTGACAATTTTTAAATTTTAATTAAGTTTTGTAAATATCATTTGAGCTATATTGCTCTATCATAAAGAAATTGCATAATCCTTTTAGGCAAAAGGCTTACAAGCATTGGGGGGGGGGATTTTAGAATCGGGAATATGTGATATATTTGATTCTTGATACAATTTGTCAGGTTTAATAATTATAAAATGTGGAATTTTAATAAATAAGTGTTCTTTTAAAAATTAAGTAAGAATATTATTAAATTTAGTCGGAGTTATAAGAATATGAGAAAAAAATTATTTATCTCAGCATTATTTGTTGCGATTTTATCAGAAATGAATTATGGAATATTAGTAAATTCTGTTTTTGCAGAAGAAATTAAAAGTACGGAAGATACTCATAAAGATTATATCAATAATCATAAGAATCAAGAAAAAGGTGAAGTATATGGCGGAGCAATAAATAATTGTGATCACAATAAACCAATGGGAAATATATACGGCAATTTTATAAATAATTCAGTAAACGGCACAATGGTTAATACTATGGGTGGTGCTATATATAATTATAATAGTACAATAGGAAATATAAGCGGTAATTTCATAAATAATAAGGCTGTAACAACCGGGAGTTCAAAAAATGCCTATGGCGGAGCAATATTAAATTATTTTAATGCAACAATAGATAATATAAAAGGTGACTTTATAGGAAACTATGTATCTGCTTCACACGGTGTCGGAAGCGGAGGAGCTATATTTAACAGAAGCTCAAAGAGCGGAAAACAAAAAATAGGTGATATAAATGGTAGCTTTATAGGAAACTATGCCGTCGGTTACACCTCAGCAAGTGGGGGAGCTATATATAGCGATTTAGGATCTGAAATAGGCAATATAACTGGTAATTTTATAAATAATTATGCAAAAAGTCAACAGCAAGGTGCTAAAGGTGGCGGTATATTTAACTATGGTGCCGTTATTGGCAATATAACATCCGATATAGTATCGGGAAATTACGTAGAAACAACAAATACAAGCAGTAATACTACTTCTAATGCTTTAGGCGGTTTTCTGAATAATACTATTGGTCATATAGGAAATATAAAAGGCAGATTTATAGGAAATCATGCTACTGGTTCAAATTATGCTTATGGCGGAGTAATATTTAACCAAGGGCAAAACGGAAAAAGTGCTCCTGATTCATTTATTGAAAATATAACAGGTGATTTTATAGGAAACTGGGTAGAGGGAAAAGAAGCAAAAGGTGGAGCTATTATGAACCTTAATGGACAGATTGGCGAAACAAGTAAAAAAGAGGAAGAAAAGGAAAAGGAAAAGGAAAAGGAAGCTGTAAATAATGATGTTATAGGTGGTATAATCAATTCAAATTTTATAGGAAATTATGCTAAAACTACAAACACAACAGCACAAGGCGGAGCAATTTATACTAATACAGATTTAAATATTATTGCTGATAACGGTGTTTCAATATTTTCAGGTAATTATACAGTTGATAAAGACGGCAAAAGAACAAATAATGCAGTATATATGGATAAAGACGGAGGTACATTAAAACTTGAAGCAAAAAATAATGGTTTAATTATATTTAATGATCAAATTGACGGCAAAAACAACAACGGTAGTAATTCAGTTAAAAATACGGCTACTACTAATAGCGGATATAAGGTCAAATTAACAGGTGATAATACGGGTAATATTATAATAAATAATGATATACTGAATGCTGATGAAATTACATTAGAAAAAGTTACATTGTCCTTAGGACGGGATGATGTCTTTAATACTACAAAAACATTTAATTTTGAAGGTGAAAATAATGAATTATCAATGGTAAATGGTTCGGCAGGTACTATATTGGTTGAAAATATTGGTATTAAAGGTGAAAATAATGTTAAGGCCGATTTCGATTTTTCACATGAAATAATGGATAGATTTACTACAAAATCTAAACAAAATTCACAGCAAGAAAAATTACTTAAAACATCTGATAATAGTAATAAAAATGGTTACAATGTTGAAAATAACGGCAGCGGTACTGATAGTAATACAAAAGTTCATGTTAGTTTTTTAAATTCATTGGGATATACAACTAAATCGGAAGGTAAAGTATTATTTGCAGATGAAGAATTTGCGGATAAAGTAGATTATACAGGTTCAGGACAATTATATACGCCTATTTATATTATGGATGTTGAATATAGTCATAATACAACTAACGGCGATAGTAAAGGATATTTTTTATACAGACGCAACGATTATAACCCGGCGATTTTTGCTTCATCTATTGCACAACAAGTAGGAGCATATGCTACTCAATTAAATGTATATGAACATTCTTTTGAACATTTAAAAAATTATATGAAATTTACATCAAAAGAAAGATTAGCAGCAAAATTAAGCGGGAAATATGCTTTTATTTCGGCAAATACTACGGATACAGAATATCCTATAGTAACGAAACCAAATCAAGAAGGATTATGGGTTTCTCCTTATGTTTCATTTGAAAATATACCATTAAAAAATGGGCCAAAAGTTTCTAATATAAATTATGGTACTTTGGCAGGATTCGATACAAATATTGAAGAAATAAAAAATGGTTATGAACGTGTAATAACCGGTTTCGTAGGATATACAGGAGCTTCTCAAAGATGGCAGGGTAATGAATCATATCAAAATGGCGGTTTATTAGGTTCTACAGCTACTTTCTATAAAAATAATTTTTATACTGCAATTACTGCTTCTGTAGGGGCAACTGTCGGGGATGCTGTTACTATGTATGGCAGTGAAGATTATTCTATGCTTGTTGCAGGTATAGCGAATAAAACAGGATATGATATAGAATTCAAAGATGGAAAATATATATTTCAGCCAAGTCTTTTATTATCTTATACATTTGTTAATAATTTTAATTATACAAATGCTGCAGGCATAAGAATCAATAATGAACCTTTGCATGCTATTCAAGTAGCACCTGGCATAAAATTTATTATAAATACAAAAAACGGTTGGCAGCCATATCTATCGGCAAACTTTATTTATAATATATTAGATCAGAGTCAGGTTATGGCAAATGAAGTAAGATTACCTTCAATTAGTATAAAACCATATGCTCAATACGGTATAGGTATTCAGAAAAAAATAAAAGATGAATTTACAGCTTATGGACAAGCTATGGTTAATAATGGCGGTAGAAACGGATTATCTTTAACTTTTGGCTTGCGTTGGTCTTTTGGGAAAAATAAATAAAACAATGTATCCGAGAATATTTTCTCGGACACATTGTTGGACATTTTATTTTAAATTTGCTCTATAGAATTGTGCTATTTTATCAAAAGGAATAATATTTACTTGATCATATAAATCAGTATGTGAAGCATTTGGAATAATCATCAGTTCTTTATTTTCGCCCTTTAACTTTTTGTAAGTATCTTCACTAAAATAGCGGCTATGTGCTTTTTCACCATGAATTAACAGGACAGCACTTCTTATTTCATTTGCAAATGCTAAAATAGGCTGATTAATAAAAGACATACAACCTGTTACATTCCAGCCTTCATTAGAATTTAAAGAACGTTTATGATAACCTCTTTTTGTCTTATAGTAATCATAGTAATCTTTAACAAAATAAGGTGCATCGCTCGGTAATGGATCCACAACTCCTCCGGCTCTTTTGAATTTACCTGTTTTATAATCCTCTGTTCTTTGAGCATTTAAACTTTTTTTATTTTCATATCTTCCATTTTCATCAACTTTATCAAAGTAACCATATGTATTAACTCTTGACATATCATACATTGTAGAAGCGACGGTAGCTTTAACTCTGGTGTCTAAAGCGGCAGCATTAACTGCCATTCCGCCCCATCCGCAAATACCGAGTATACCAATTTTTTCAGGATCCACATTATCTTGAACCGATAAAAAATCTACTGCAGCCATGAAATCTTCGGTATTAATATCCGGAGAAGCCATATATCTGGGTTCACCACCACTTTCACCCGTATATGACGGGTCAAAAGCTATTGTTAAAAATCCTCTTTTTGCTAATTCTTGTGCATATAATCCTGAAGCTTGTTCTTTCACTGCTCCGAAGGGCCCACTAATTGCTATTGCACAAAGTTTGCCTGTATATTCTTTTGGTGTATACATATCTGCTGCAAGTGTTATACCATATCGATTATGGAACGTAACTTTTTTATGATCAATTTTATCACTCTTGTTAAAAGTTTTATCCCAACTGTTTTCTAATTTAAAATTTTTAGCTTCTGCCATATTTATATCTCCCAGTATGAATAATAAAAAACATAATAATATTATAAATTTTTTTAACATCTATTCCTCTATTTCTTTTATTACTTTTGCAGGATTTCCAACAGCTATACAATTGGATGGAATATTTTTTGTTACAACACTTCCTGCTCCAATAATTGCTCCATTACCAATTACTACTCCGGGTAAAATTGTACAATCTGCACCTATCCAAACATCATTCCCTATTTTTACGGAATTTGGAGTTAAGTTACCTCTTGTTTTCGGATTGTAATCATGATTTAACGTCGCTATTGTTGTATTATGACCTATTAAGACATTATTTCCTATTGTAATACCACCTTGATCTTGAAACCTGCAGCAAGAATTTATAAACACATTCTTGCCAAGTGTTATATTTTTTCCGCAATCAGTATAAAAAGGAGGAAATAATCTAAATGATTTATCGATATTTTTTCCTGTTAATTTACTAAATAAATCTATTATTTCTTGTGGTGTATGGTATTTATTATTTATTTCCATTGTTATTTTAATAGCTTCTTGACTTAATTCATGAAATTTTTTAAACATTTCTGAACCTGTTATTATATGTTCTTGGTTAAACATTCTATTTCTAAATTCATTAATATCCATTTTTATTCCTATTTATTTGTAAACATATTATAATTTATAAAAATTCCCTCGTCTATATTGTCCGAAAAAAATTTCACACAAAGGAACGTTACAAAGCAAACATTTAAATTTTGAGCCTGTATCCGTAGTTAAAGAATACAATTTTTTATTATTTACAAAAAAAAATAAATAAAATAAATAATGAAGAATGGTAGACTGAAGTCTACCCTGCCTAAATTTTAATAAATTCGCTGTAGCAAAGTTGAGACACTAAATTAAATACAAAAAGTAAATAAAAAAAAATAAAGTTCATAGCGGAGTATAGTAAAACTTCTTAGCGAAGGAATGGAAAAAGCCCCGTTTGTCTGAAGGCGTAAGCCTGAGTTACGGGGCTTCAGCTGAGCTTAGAAGTAATCTATACGGAGCTAAAGAACGCAATTTTTTTTATTTACAAAATAAATAATTAAATAAATAAAACTAATAAAAGGTAGACTAAAGTCTACCCTACTGCCTAAATTTTAAATGTGCCGCTACACCAAAGGTTGCGATACTAGATTAAATACAAAAAGTAAATAAAAAAAAATTAAAGTTCATAGCGGAGTATAGTAAAACTTCTTAGCGAAGGAATGGAAAAAGCCCCGTCTGTCCTTAAGCTGAGCTTAGAAGTAATCTATACGGAGCTAAAGAACGTAATTTTTTATTATTTACAGAAAAAAATAAATAAAATAAAAAATAATGAATGGTAGACTAAAGTCTACCCTACTGCCTAAATTTTAAATGTGCCGCTACACCAAAGGGTGCGATACTAGATTAAATACAAAAAGTAAATAAAAAAATTAAAGTTCATAGCGGAGTATAGTAAAACTTCTTAGCGAAGGAATGGAAAAAGCCCCGTTTGTCCTTAAGCTGAGCTTAGAAGTATTCTATACGAAGCTAAAGAATGTAATTTTTTATTATTTACAGAAAAAAAATAAATAAAATAAAAACTAATGAAAGGTAGACTAAAGTCTACCCTACAGCTTCATTATTCATAATTTAAAATCCTTATATATTTTATTTGTTTGTGGGGTTAAGAACCAACCTGCTTGCTATCTTTCTCCTTATGTTTATATGTATATATTTGAATTTTTTTACTATAAGATGTTCCCCCTGCAAATAAAATATCCCCATTTTTTAATTTAACAATTCCTATATCCGGTTGCATAATTATAGGTGGATTTGGAATTTTATAAAATTTATTTATATTTTTTTCATATAGATAAGTATTAAACTTACTTTTCCCTATTCCAAAAACCAATACATTTCCGTTATCAAGAAGAACTAATTGGGGATAAAATGCACTAAATATATTCCAAGTTTCCATAATTTTATTTTGTACAGGAATTTGTTTTTTAGTTACTATATTATATATAAAGCCTTCACTATAAGTTTCCTTGGCATCAATACATAAATAACTTTCTGAATTTAATTGTATATTTATGTTTCCTTTAGGAATTTTACCTATTTCTTTAAATGAATTTTCTATAATATCGTATAAATAAGCAATACCTCTCGAAAATACTATTATATTTCCATTTTCATATTCAAAATAAAAATCATTCTTAACCTCATGAGGAATTTTTCCCGAGGCTTTATAGTATATATTTTTATATGGATTGTATATTTCATGGGCTTCTTCCTTAATCATGTTTATAAATGGAAGAAGTAATACATGTCCGTTTTTTAATAAAATTTGCAAGTGATCAGAAAAATCATATTTCGCAGGTTTAATATCATTAAATGTATAATTTTTAGAATCAAATAATTTAGCTGTATTTGTTCTCTTGCCAATTATACTATGTGAATTATATAATTCACCGCCAATTATAAGAATATCGCCATTTAATAAATTAGTTGTTTTGAATGACGAAAATCTTTTATCATCTAAATTAATAGATTTAATAATTTTTTGCTCTTGTGGATTATAAATATCTGCTGTGTCAATATCCAGATTATCAAAACCTCCCATTATTAATACATTATCATCTGGTAAAAGGTTTGCGCTAGCATAATATCTTATTTTACTCATTTGAGTATCAGGAACTACCCATTTCCCTTTATCTACACCTTTATCTTTAAATAAAGAGAATGCAAAAGATTTTCCACTAACTAACAAACAAAATAATATTAAAACAACTGAAATTTTTTTAATATTTATTTGTAAACTATGCTTTATTTCGTTATTTTTGTTATTCATAAAACCATCCAAATTAGTAACCAAAGTCATTATATCACTTTTACCCCCCCCCCAGGGCAAATTGAAGAAATTAATACAGATAAAATTTCCCTTAATCGGCAAAATTATATAAAGTCATAAACAAATTAAAATCGATTTCTTACCGATAATATGATGTCTGAAGAGAGGAAAATTCAAGATAGCGAAAATTTTTTCAACCAATATGCAAGATTAATTATTATTGACAACTGTTTTTTATTTCAGATGATATAAATCAGAGAGATCATTAATGAATATAAAGATTTTAAGAATATTTGAATATGAAAAGTATTTTTTAGCACTTATGATTACTGTGCTTATGTTTTTTATCGCTAAAATAACTATGCACAGAGAAATTATTTTTCCTGAAATATTATCAATAGTTGTATTTTGTCTTATAACAAAAAGACAAATTCTCTCTACAAACAGAGTAAAAATGGTAATTCTAACAGTTTTATCATCTCTAATAGGTGTAATAATAGTCAGATATTGTCATATTCCGCTTTATTTTCAAATTTTACTTGGTTTTTTATTGCCTCAAGTAATATTGATTATTACAAAGTCTAATTTTGTTCCGATAATTGCGGCCGGGCTTTTTCCTATTTATATGAAAGTTACAAGTTTTGTTTATCCTTTAGCTGCTTTTATACTTGTTTCTTTGATAGCTTTATGCCAATATTATTTAATTAAACAATACAGATTAAAACCGTTGAATATACGTACAAATAAATTTTTCAACGTGAAAACAAAAACAAAACATTTGATAAAATTATTTCTTGTATTTGCACTTATTATAATTTTGCCTGTTCATTTTAAGCAGATATTTATTTTGCCTCCTCCATTTATAGTTGCATTAGCCGTACTTTCAAATCCGATGAGTTCATTTAGAAAATACCCTGTAAAAATTTTTAACGCTATGATAGCCGTAACACTTATAGGAATATTATGCAGATTCATAATAAACATATATTTTGGTCTTCCTTTGGCTGTAAGTGCCATAGTTGCCTGCATAATGCTGTTTGTATTAATAGAAAAGAAAAAAATATTTTTTCCTCCTATCGGAGGTGCTCTTTTAATGCCTATAATACTCAAAAAAAGTATGTTGTTATTATATTTTCCCGAAGTTTTAACAGGATTAATTATTATTTATTTTGTTACATTAAAACTGTTTAATAAAGAAAAATATTAAAACGTAATTTAATTTTTATTAATTGTACAAATTTCTGCTAATGAACTGCTGTTAATATTCCTGCCGTCTCTTCCGTCGATTTTTAGTATTGTGTTAAGTATATCATCAGACATAGCATAAAGATTCTTAAAATAAGCCTCAGTTAAGGTTTGAGCAGAAGATTCAGAAGTATATTTTTTAATTTTTCAATAGGGTGCCAATAGAGCCGATTTAAAATTGAATTAGCTTCAAGACAAATATAAATAAGTTAAACCAAATTTTAAAGGTGTCACTGCACTGAAAGTTGCGACACTAAAATAAATACAAAAAGTAAATAAAAAAAATTAAAGTTCATAGCGAAGTATAGTAAAACTTCTTAATGAAGGAATAGAAAAAGTCCTTGTCTGCCTGAAGGCGTAAGCCTGAGTTACGGGGCTTAAACTGAGCTTAGAAGTAATCTATACGAAGCTGAAGAACGTAATTTTTTATTATTTATTAAAATGGTAGACTAAAGTCTACCCTACTAACTACCCTACATTTTTAAACTTTACTATTTATCAAATGAATAAAATAAAAATAAAAATAAAAATAAAAATAAAAATAAAAACAAAAGAAAGGCAGACTAAGGTCTACCCTACTGCTGCCTGCTTATTAATTTTAAAGGTGCCACTGCACCAATTTCAAAAGAGCGGAAGCGAGCGAACCCGAGAATATGAGGACGAGCTGAACGACAAACGAAGTGCAGTGAAGCACTCGTCCGAAGAAAGGAAAATTCAAGAAAGCAAGCACAATGTTACGACACTGGATTAAATTAAAATATAAATATGAGATGATTAATCAAGTTAAAGGCGGAATTTACCATAAAATACAAATTGATTTAACTTATAATTCAAATCACATAGAAGGCTATACATTAACTCACGAGCAAACAAGATAAATCTTAACCGAAATTTTGGATTTTCATAATCATTTTGAAACAATACATCTGTTTCAAGACGGCAACGGCAGGGTAGGTTGATTAATATTGTTTAAAGAATGCCTTAAAAATAGCATTGTCCCTTTTATGATAAATGATGAAATAAAATTATTTTATTAATGTGGTTTGAAAGAATGGCAGAACGAAAAAGACTATTTGATTGACCTATGCTTATTTGCCCAAAATAAATTTAAATCGCATTTAGATTATTTTAAAATAGATTTTCCCTTCCCTCAAAAAATAATGTAACAAAATTTTAATATGTACGTTTAGAATTTCAAAAAAGCGGGCAATATAATATTACGTTGATTTGTGCCTAAATTTAATTTGAATATAATATATAAATTTTATAAAAAACTAAGAATATTTTACTAAACTGCATTAAATTTGCGGTATAGATAATTTTGCCCCTAAAATTGCAGTTAAAATAAAGATTTTTAACCCAAATAATGTTACGACGCCCACAAGACGCCAATATTTTGGTGTAAAAGAACAGAAAGGACTTTTATTATGAAAAACAATAATTCATTAAACGAAAACAAATTACAAATTTCAAATGCTCATCCTGAAAAAGCGATTAGAAGTGATAATAAAAAGGCAATAGCAATAGTTTGGACAGTGCCTGCAAGAGATTATGCTCTTTTTGACGCCAAAACAGGTGAACAATCAACCCCTTTTGTAAACGGCGAAAAAGGATATATTGAATTTAAAAACTTAGACCCAGATAAAAAATATGAAGTTAGAGCAGGTGAAGTTTCACAAGGTGAAAAACCTCAAATAAAAAGAATTTGGTCTTTACCGCTCTACAATGACGAACAAAAGAATACTTAATTAAGAAAGATATAATTATGGAATATAAATAATGAATGAAAATACCGAAACAGTACCGGTAATGGCAAAAAATGGACAGTAAGCAATTGAAAAAATAGAAAATTTACCTGAATTTTGATAAATTCATTCCCTGCCAATGTGAAATACAAATTAATAAACTAAAAGCCCCAGTAAATCGGGGCTTTTTTGTTTTTTTGTTGAAATATAAACTATTCATACAGTTTTCTATGTAACAACTGATATTTATTTAAATCCTAATATCCATCCTAAAAAATTACCTATTTTATCTCTTACACCATCTTTAAAGCTGTCATACTTTGTATAAGTACTTTTTTCAACCCATTTCCCCTGTATTTTATAGTTTATACAAGGGGCATATGATGATTGTTCACATAAATCAATATCATCATACTTAAATTTTGACAACTTATTATGATATGTATCATAATAAGCATATTTATCTGATTTCATATTTTTTACTTTAAATACAAGCGAGTTAAAGGGCAGACCTGCAGGCGTAATTTCAGAATACTTACAAGGCAGCAAAAATTTGTTATATTTTGATTTGGAATAGACAGTAACAACCCTATACAACCCGATATTTTCGTTTTCTTGTACTATAAAAAGGTTTTTATCTGATGGTACTTCCGATATATTATCGTACTTAGGAGATAAATGTTCAAACTTTAATTCTTTATTATATAAACCGTATTTATTGTTAATTTGAACAATACAAGCAAAATCATTACATATTGTATTTTCATTATCAAAATTTTGTTCTGAAGCAATACAAACATTGTTAAAATATAGATTATAAACAATAATAAATAAATATAGAAAAAGTGGGGTAATAATTTTCATAATAGACCTCTGATTTTTTAAATCATTATACCACTTTTTTCCCCCCCCCTGACAATATGCAGTAAAAACACTACAAAATATTATAGAATATTTAATCTAGTATCGCAATTTTTGGTGCAGCGGCACTTTTTAAAATTAATAAGCAGGTAGTAGGGTAGACTTTAGTCTACCATTCATTATTTTTTACTTTATTTATTTTTTCTATAAATAATAAAAATTGCATTCTTCAACTCCGTATAGAATACTTCTAAGCTCAGTTTAAGCCCCGTAACTCAGGCTATCGCTTTCAAACAAACCGGGATTTTTCTCTTTCTTCGCTAAGAAGTTTTACTATACTAGGCTATGAACTTTAATTTTTTTTATTTACTTTTTGTATATAATCTGGTATAGCAACCTGCCGATTGCTGTTTTGACTGCAAAAAATTTATTAATATCAAAGCCAAATTCATACTTAAACACAGCATATGAAAAGTTGTGTCATATTTATAATAGTAAATAAGTTGGGTTATAACCAAACCTACTTGTTAATTAATGTGAAATAATTTAGTATGTCTATGCTATACTAATACTAAAAAGTGTATTAAAAAAGAATCAATCAAAATTCAATGGAATTAATTTTAATAAGTTTAGTAATTTTATTTTTTATAATTATCATTGTTAAAATTTTTACTTTACCAATAAATATTGCAAAATCAAAAAATCTTTCAGACAATGAAATTACAATGATAGCTATTTTAACTTGGTGTGGATTACT
Organism: Candidatus Gastranaerophilales bacterium; assembly: GCA_947588785.1. Lineage (GTDB taxonomy): Bacteria > Cyanobacteriota > Vampirovibrionia > Gastranaerophilales > Gastranaerophilaceae > Avigastranaerophilus. The sequence continues at coordinate 1,424 of CANPZN010000019.1, read as the reverse complement.
TACAGGAATTACTTGGCTAATAGCACTATGTTTGGCTATTTGTTATAAGGAATAATTAATGTATTTAGTAGCAATTATAATCGTAATGGGTTTTATTATATTCTGCCGTATTTATTATTTTATTACTGGGTATAATGAATATAAAGGAAGCTCATACTATCAAATTACGCATAATTCATACTGGTTAATTCATATAAATGCAGGGTTGCAAGGGGAATACAACATATATCAAAATTTAAAAATACTGGAAAATCAAGGTTGTAAATTTCTTTTCAATATTTATATTCCAAGAGAAAATGGTAAAATGTCTGAAATAGATATATTATTACTACATCCGATAGGAATATTTGTTATAGAAAGTAAAAATTATAGTGGTTGGATTTTTGGTAGTGAAAATCAAAACAAATGGACTCAAACATTACCGATAAAATATAGTAAGATACACAAAGAACATTTTTATAATCCTATTTTCCAGAATAATACACATATTAAAGCTTTAAGAAATTTAATAGGCAATAAAATTCCAATTTATTCCATAATCGCATTTTCTGACAAATGCACACTCAAAAAAATCAGTACATATAGTAATGTTATTATTACACAATATAAAAATATCCTGAATGATATAGAAAATAAAATTCGTCAATCAAATAAGTGTCATATAAATAACATTGAAATAAACAATTTATATGAAAGACTTTATAAATACTCCCAAGCAGATGAAGAAATAAAACTTAAACACATAAAAAATATTAATTCATACAATGAGGAAGAGGAAATAAATAATATTTCTTTATTTGATTTTAAAATCTGTAAAATAATTTTATTTTTGATATTACTATTATTTATATTTATTAATATAAATAATAAAACCGATATAATTCAAGAAATGCCTATAACTAAAAACACAAAGACACAAGAGATAAATGATGTCCCTGAAATATTGAATTATACAGAAAATAATATACCAAATGACTTTTATAATTTTGAAAAAAAATAGTTAAAGAATCAAAAGAGATTGAGAAACAACAGAAAAAAAATTAAAAGAAGAGCAAAGAGAATTAAGAAAAATAGCAAAAATAAACAAAAAACACAAAAAAGAAAAGTTAAAAGATTTAAAACAAAAATTAAAACAAAAAAAGAAAATAAAAAGAAAAAATAGAAGCAAAAATTATTTAATATAACGTAGCTTCACTTAATAATTAAGAAGAAAGATTGTAGATTTGGTTTTAACCCAACATTTTTCCGCCAACTTTGTTTATTAACTTTTTTTGTTATATATTCTCTTTATCATCATTCATAAAAAAACTCCTGAATCTGTAAACAAAGTAATTCCCCCCCCCGCAAAAAAAAGGCTAATATACAAATATTGTCCGAGTAAATTTTTACGATAAGCCGAAGGTGTGAGTAAAAATTTGCGAGTG
>CANPZN010000018.1 GCA_947588785.1 Candidatus Gastranaerophilales bacterium | reverse complement strand
TTTTTTCAGTTTAATTAATAATTCAAAATTGTTTAATATATTAGTTATAATAATAACTTTTATTTCATTTACTTCACTTATGTCATATAAGTATCGTTTTTCCTTTTTACAGAATGATGACATTGGGTGTTTTTTCCCCAGTACTTCAATTTCTCATTTATCTATATTTCAAACTTTACTTACATCATTTATTATCAAAACTATTCCGTTAACACTTAATATTAATATTCAAGATTTTTCGATTATTTCAGAATGTATATTTAAATCTATATTCTATAATTTATTAACCTTAACAATAAGTCTATCTTTTTTTAAATTTCATAAAAAGTATATATTGTTTCCAATAATATATACCATATCTTTCTTTAGTATTTACTCATTCATGTCCCAGTATAAATTTTATACAATGTATGAATCATTCATATATTTTAATGAATATTATTTACCGTTTTTATTTTTTTTACTTTTAATTAATAAATTATATAATTTTTATATAGATAAAGAGAAAGTACTTGATACTAAAAATAAAATACTAATTATTATATATCTCTTATTAACATTATTATCGAATGAAATATTATTTTTTTCTACAACAGCTATAATTTGTTTATTATTTGTTGAACAATTTTTCAGAAATAAAACAAAAATTCCTTCAACAAATAAAAATTTCAACATAATTTTATTATCAATAATATTTATTATAGGAATTTTGTATTTAAGTCCCATAAATAGCATTACTACTACTACTTATAATTTTCATTTAAACATTCCAACAATAAATCAAGTAAAAACATTTTTTAAGCTTTATTATAAATTAATATTTACAGATAATTTATATTGGTTAATTCCAAGTATTATGGGTTTTATCATATTATTATACAATAAAAATGTAAAAGTTATAAAGACAGTAAGTTATACTATTATAAGTTTTCTTGCATTTTATTTTTCCCTTCTTTTTGTTAATCAAAATTGTGTTGAAGGTTATTACAGTGGATATATTCAACCAGATTATAAATTTTGGATATTATATCCTTGTATTCTCATACAATTTAGATTTATACTTATAACGGCTTTGTTATTTATATCAGGTTATTTATTTTCCTATGAAAAAAATATAATAAAAATTATATTTTTAATTGTTATACTTCATTATTCTTTTTTATATATTGCTAATTATAAAACTGTATATATACAAAATTTAAAAAAAGAACAAAAAGAAAAATTATACATTTCAGATAAAATATCTGTATTTTATCTGTCACAAAATAAATCAGCAATTATACCTTACGATACAGATATAACACAGATGATTGCCTTATATGATCCTGAACTTAAAATTAAAAAAATTACACAAACCAGTAAAAATCAAGCTTATTTATATTACATAAGTCAAGTTTATAATATAAATATTGCAAAAGGATTTGATATAATATTAGTTCCTCGAGAACAAGCTATTAAAACATTTTTTAAGAATGGCGGAGTTATAACTGACGAAGAACTAAAAAATATAAAATTTTCCAATATTTTAAAATTAAACAATAAATTAATTTATCAAATTAAATACAAAACACTTTAATCGAGTGTCGAAATATTCGCTTGCTCAAATGCAAACAAAAAGTTGCTCACCTTGTAAATATAATGCTTCGCAAATTTTTTTAATAGAAAATGTAATTCTGATTTTAATCGTGTCAAGGGTGATATTTTTCGACAATTATAAACTTTATTTTCTATAATAGCATCTGCCCAAGGTTCTTTTTGAAGTTCAAATCCCAATTTTTTTGCCTGCTTTTCAAAATATGTATATGCTTTTATAACAGTTGTTTCTATTGCTTGATTTTTTGTCGTATCCATTTTACTCTCATGATGATTTACCGCTCGGGCAACTGTTTTAATTCCGATATTTTTACATATTTCAAAAAATTTATCTATTTCTTTTTTACTATCATTCACATTTGGGAAAATTATATATTTCAATTTTATTCTTTTGGATTTATCCTTACTATCCAAAACATATTTTTTTATGGTTTCTATGACTTCATCAAATTTATCAACTCTTTTAATCCGTTTATAAGTTTCACGGCATCCGCAATCCAGTGAAATACAAATGGTATTATAATTTTCCGCTTTTAACATTTCACTAATTATATGTTCATATTTTATTCCGTTTGTAAGAACTTCTATTCTGCAATTTTTAGTCAAAAGTAATTTTAATATATGAGGAAATTCTTCAAGCATTGTAGGTTCACCACCCATAAATGCTATAAAAGATTCCGAATTTAATCTTCCTTCTTCTATTAATTTTTGAATAATTGGTAAAGAATCATAATCATCACTTTTTTTTACTCCATCATAATAATCAGAACCAACAGAACAATAAAAACACGATGCATTACAATGTTTCCAATTAAAAATAGTTACTTTATGAATTTTTCCATCAAATTCCTTCCAGTCTTTTTCTTCAAGCATTGGACACTGTTTACACTTTTCAGGAATAATTCCATTTTTCATTTCTCCAATTATTTTTAAACGACGTTCTTCATTTTTTTGAAAAGCATTTTCTACATTATAATGTATATATTCAGGGCCTTCCCATACTTCATTACAATATTTAAATCCGCTAAAACTTAAATCTATACTGCCTAATATATGATTACAACATTTATATTGCATATTCACTCCCTAAGATATTAATGTATAATTTTACCATAATTTGAACAAATGATAGTTAACCATACATTTCAATATATATTTCGTTTGAGAAATAGGAATATCATTTAACAAATTCCATAATCTTTTAGGTCTAAAATAAAATTTCCAGTAGACTTTTTGAATTGTACGCAAAATATCTTTTTCAGAAAGATTATCAGGTAACCAATCAGGTTTGGAGATAAATGAATGAGAATAGTCCAATGTATATTTTTCTTTTAATTGTCTTGAAAGATCAGATCCCGGTAAAAGTCTTAAAGCAAAAAAACCAGCACGATCTAACTTTGATTTTACAGCATAATTAATAGTCTCTTGCATAGTTTCTTTTGTTTCTCCGGGTAAGCCGAAAATAAAATTACCTTGCGTAATCATACCCATTTCATGAGCAATATTTATTGAATTATCGATTTGTTCGATAGTTTCACCTTTTCTGATATTTTTTAAAATTTGATTATTAGCAGATTCAATTCCAAAGTCAATCAAATAGCAACCGGATTTTTTCATAAGAGCCAATAATTCTTTATCGACTCTGTCTGCTCTTACTCCATTAGGAGTTGACCAATCAATTTTTATATTATTTTCTAATAATGCATTACAAAGTTCAATTATATAATTACGATTAAAAGTCAAATTATCATCTGTAAATTGAAGTTCTTTTATGCCTAAATTATTTATTTGATATTTTACTTCTTCAATTACATTAGAAACACTTCGTTGACGAATACCTTTATAAAAATTGTTTGATGAACAAAAAGTACATCTTGAAGGACAACCTCTTGATGTCATAACTATACCGATCGGGTTTCCTCGGGCAATTACTGCATGTGGGGAATGAGGGTATGTATCAGGAGGGAGCATTTGCCAATCAGGAAATGGTATACTATCTAAATCCATAACTGTTTCCGCTTTTTTTACGGGGTCTCCGTTTATTTGGAATTCATCATCTTTTAAATCATTAATAGAATATACTCCCTGTATATTATGGTAATTCAAATTATTATCCAGAATTTTTTTTAAAGGAATTTCGCCTTCTCCTAATACAACGAAATCAGCTTTTGAGTCTTTTAAGGTAGTATAAGGCATAAAAGTAGGATGCACTCCGCCAAGATATGTAATATAATTCTTATTTTGGATTTCTTTTATTTTTTTTGATATAGAAACGGCCTGATTATAAAAAGCTGTTAAACAGTGTATACCGATTATATCAGGATTTTCTTTATTTACTGTTTCAATAATTTGATCATAAGTTAAATTATCTCTTAAAGCATCAATTATTACGACACTTGCGTTAGAATATTTTTTTATATACGAAGAAATATATAAAACACCAAGCGGAGGTGCCATTACATAAGAATCAAAATTAGGTATTATAAATAAAACTTTCAACTTACTCTTTCTTATATATCATCAATATTAAATATTATTTATATTATAACAAAATTGAAACTTTTATTATATATTTTACATTATTGAAAAAAATTTACAATATAATATATTAAACAACATATAATAGGTTTTAAGCTGTTATAATGATTATAATTTCTGACAAGCAGAAACAATAAAGAATTAAAACTAAATTGAATAAGAGGTTTTATGATAAAAGATCAAGAAATATGCACATTTCCTTTTAATGCAGCTCAAATAAGCATGGAAGGAGATGTTTATGTATGTTGTCCTCCTTGGTGCAGTAATTATTCTTTTGGTAATATTTATGAACAATCATTTGATGAAATATGGAATGGAGAAAAAGCAAAAGAGTTTAGAAGACAATTCATTAACAATAATTATAAATATTGTAAATTGGATTTATGCGTTAAAGATTGCTCACAGAAAATAATTCCAAAAGAAGTCGTAGAAAAGCCAAAAACATTTATATTTTGTTATGATGCGACGTGCAATGTAAAATGTATTTTTTGCCGCAGCTGTCACCAAAAACAGGATTTATCATACTTTGATGAACACATGGATGAAATTATATCAAACATGCTGGAAAATGCCGAAAATGTTGTTTTATCAGGAGTAGGTGAAGCCCTTTTTAGCCCGCACTCAAGAAAACTTATAAAGCGGATTTCAGAAATGTTTCCTAATATAAAATTTTCACTTATTTCAAACGGGATTTTATGTGACGAAAAAAATTTAACGGAGCTTGGAATTATTGATAAGTTATTATCAATAACAGTTTCATTACACGCCGTAAAAAAATCAACTTATGATAAACTTGTAAAAAATGGCGATTTTGATAGAGTGATGGAAAATTTAAAATTTTTATCGACATTAAAAAGCAAAGGCAAGTTAGACAGATTTATATTAAATTTTGTAGTCAATTCATATAACTATCGGGAAATGGCGGATTATGTAGAAATGGCAGATAGCATTGGAGCTACTGCCGGATTCTTAGAACTGCTAAAATTAGAAACAAATGAAAACGTCTTTAAAGAACTTAATATATTTGATGAAAATCATCCAAAATATAATGATTTTGTAAAGACATTGAAGAATCCGATATTTCATTCTAATAAATGTACAATAAATGATACAATGCTTAATTTAAAACCTATTGATAAAACAAACAAAATTATAAAATATTTTAAAATGTTTATAACTAATTTATTTATACTCTTTTTATTAATTTTTGTATTAAACTTTTATATTTATTATAAAGATTGCAAAACCTTAACAGATGCAGTCAATTTTAATAATTTTCGTTCAATTTTAACAAACTATAAAAATTTTATGTTACGAGATATTAGTGATAAAAACACTTATGATATTCTTATAAATAATAAAAATAATTGGTACAGAAAAATAGAAAATAAAACTTCCTCAAAACCTTCCATAATTTTGTTTGGCTGTTCTTTTGTATGGGGAACAAATTTAGAAGATAATGAAACATTTTCATATCAGCTGGGTAAACTTACAAAGCGTCCTATTTACAATAGAGCTTTAGGAGGCTGGGGAGTACAACACATGCTATATCAACTTCAACAAGAAGAGTTTTATAATATCATAACTTCCCAATCAATTCCTCAATATGTTATTTACACATTTTTTGGAGGACATTATTCAAGAATTACGACTCCCGTATCTTTCTTTTATGAGCCTTGCTATTTAGTATTTTACAAACATCAGAAAAACGGGGAGTTTATTTACAGAAACTGCAATTTTTTAAATTCAAAAATTATAATTCAACATTTTCTTATGCAGGAAGTAATTTTACCAAAGATAGAACATTTTATATTTTATCAAAATTATATGGATAAAATTTTATATGATTATCTAATATTATCAAAAAAAGAACTTAATAAACATTTGCCGAATACAAAATTTGTAATATTCTTTTATGAGCAACCATACACTTTTGATATAATAAAAAAATTGGAGGCAAATGGTTTTATTGTCATATCTAACGAAGATATGGGAATTGATCCAAATGAACCTAAATATCGCTTACCTGATAATCATCCAAGTGCATTATATTGGGAAGAAGCAGTTCCTAAAATTATAAAAAAACTACATTTATAAATAGTTTATAATATAATATCTTTATAAGAATTTACGAGGAAAATTATGGCGTATTTATCATGCGAATTTGTTGAAAACGGAATGTGTTTTATATATGATGCTGCAGTTTTATGCAGTTATTCAATGTGCATGAAGTTTGAAGCAATAAAAATAATAGAAGATTATAAAGGTGAATTGTTCGATTGGGATAAAATCAGACAAATAAAACAAGAATACCGAGACAGATTCGCAAAAAATGATATTCCGCCAATCTGTCAAGGATGTCCCAGTTTAAAAGTAAAAGACTGGAGCGGCGATATGCAATTAAAATATATTCTTATTAATCATTGGGAAAACTGCCCGCTTGATTGCATTTATTGCCATACACATGAGCGTAAAAAAGAGCTTAATAAAATGAAACCTTGGAAAATACTCCCGGTTTTAAAAGATGCACTTAAAAATAACATGTTAAGCTATGAAGGAAACGTTAACATTACAGGCGGAGAACCTACAGTTCTAAAAGAATTTCCGGATCTAATGAAATTTTTCTTAGAAAAAACTAACATATTCATTATGATAAATACTGCAGCTATTGATTATTCAAAATGGATAAGAAAAGCCATAGAATTAAAACGTTCCGCTCCCACTATATCATTAGATGCCGGTACAAGAGAAACATATAAAAAAATTAAAAATGCTGATTGTTTTAAGAAAGTTATAAATAACATAAAAAAATATCAAAAAGGATTAGATCCAATTCACAATAGCTTAATAGGCTTAAAATTTATATTTATTCCCGGATATAATGATACTTTAAATGAAATTCAAAGCTGGCTAAAAATAGTTGAAGATTTAGGAATAACAAATTTACAACTCGAACTTGAACATCACTGGTATGAAAAAAATAAATATCTGCCGGATAATGTAAAAGAATATATTGAACTGGTTGTGAAATACGTTCATGAACACAAATGTAATCTTTCATACAGAGAAATTCTTACAACCTGTGGTTACACAGAAGTTATAAGATATATAGATAATGGCAGGTAACACTAAATATGGATAATAAACATATATACTGCCCAAATCCATATATATTAGCGGAAATAATGCCGTTTGGTAATGTATATCCTTGCAGTTGCGGTTGGATTAGAGGTTATTCTTTCGGTAATATATTTGAACAATCCTATGATGAAATATGGAACGGCGAACGTGCAAGTGAATTTAGACAAAAACTTTATAATAACGATTTTTCGCTTTGTCCCGGGTGTCAAAATTTGGAAATTTTGCAAGAAATAAAAGACAACAGTCCTAAATTAAAATCTCCGCCCCCTGAACGTATCTTGTTAGGGCTGGATGAATTTTGTGATGTAAAATGTATATTTTGCAGAGGAGAAAACTATAAAATAGATACTAAACTTATACCTGATGATAAGAAAGATAAATTATTAGAAATTTTAACTCCATGGTTACAAAATGCAAAATACGTTAAAACAAATGCTGTAGGTGAAGTTTTTGCAAGTAAAATTTCACGTGACTTAATAAAAAATATAGCTGACAATTTTCCCAATATTAAATTTGAAATTATTACAAATGGTATTCAATGTACAAAAGAAAATATAGAGAAATTAAATCTTACAAACAGAATATCAATGATTACAATATCACTTCATGCGTTTACTGAAAAAACATATAATCAAATTGTAAAAGGTGGCAATTATAAAAAAGTTATTGAGAATATTAAATATCTGTCAACATTGAAAGAACTTGGACAAATAGAAAGATTTGAATTGCACTATACAGTAACAAGTATTAATTATAAAGAAATACCAGATATGATAAATTTTGCAAGACAACTTGGAGCAAAAATCAGATTTCTTGGCTTAGATTGTTCAAGAGATTTAGAAGAACTTTATAAAAGAATTAATATTCAGGATAAAAACCATCCAAAATATAACGATCTTGTAAAAATTGTACATTCAAAAACATTTTTGGAGTCAAAAGATATTGTTATTCAAGGCTGGGAATATTTTACCGGATTAAAGCCTATTTCTTTTATTGAAAAATTTAAAAAAAAATTTTATAATAGAGAAATAACGAAATATTAGAATAGAGAATATAATTATGAAAAAAAAGATTTTTAAAATATTAATAATATGTTTTTTTGTACTTTTTATCTTGTTTGAAATATATTATGGGTTTTTCATTTATTTAGTAAAACAGAATCATACGGATACAAAAAATTTATCTTTATTTTACAGACATAATTTTTCTATAGATAATTTAATGAAAGAGTCAAACTATAGAAAACCTAATGGTATAAAATATAAAAACAAAAAATCAATAATAGTTTTTGGCTGTGGATTTGCAGCGGGAGTTGATTTAAAAGACAATCAAACTTTTGAAAAAAAATTATCTGATTATTTAAAAGTTCCTGTTTATAATAGAGGACTTGGTGTAGGAGCAATTCAACATGCAATTTTACAAGTTCAAAGTGGGAAAATTGATGATATTATTAAACAAAGTAATATTGCTATTTATATTACACCTACAATAATGGATGCAGCAAGGCTAAAAGTATATCCCGGTCCATATCTTCAACCTGAATTTTTATATTCAAAAGAGATATATCCGGTTATGAAACAACAAAATGATGATCTTGTATTAATTAATCCAAAATTTCCTACATTAACAGGGAATATCTTTAATAGATTAATTACAAAATTTAATGAACAACAAATTAATGATATCAAAATATTAACCCAAAATAATGTAATTCATTTTAAAAAATTAAATAAAGAATTAAAAGCAATTAATCCAAATATTAAATTTTTTGTTTTACTATATTGGGATAATAAAGAAGATATAGAACTTTTTAATAATCTAATGCAAATAGAAGGAATTTCAGTAATACTTGTATCCGAATTAACGAAGTTAACAAGAAAAGATTTATTGTCAAGTCAATACAGAACAAAAATTAATCAACATCCTAATGAAGAAGTTTGGAATATTTTAACTCCTGCAATAGCAAAAAAACTAAAATAGATATATCAATTTAAAATTTTATTCACCTTGATGCAGTCCTATACCAACTTCTAAGTCTTTACCTTTTAAAGTTCTATATTGATTTGCGACGCCGTAAAATTGGATATCCAATCCTCTTTGTTTTACCGCAGAAACAATATAATCGTATAAATCATCAATATAAGAAGGAATATTAGTTTTATTTCTTTCAAGCCAATCCGCTTCAAAGTCTATTATTACTTGTTGAATACCTACCTTTTGTGTTTCATCAAGCCATTTATTTACATCTTCAACTGTATCATTTACCTTTGGTATTATAATATATTTAGAGCGAACCATTTTTTTATTTTGACCTTGAGCTTTTACATACTTTTTTAAAGTATCCATAACTTTATTATAAGCATCAACTTGTTTAATTTGTTTAAATTTTTGTCTGTCACCGCAATCAACACTGGCAGTTACAGACATTGTATCAGTTTTTAGACCATTTAAAACTGATTTTACCGGTTTTATTGCATTGGTATGAACCATTATATTTTTTTCGCCTTTTTTAATGAAAAAATTTGTTATATCATCAAATTCTCTTAAGCTGGCAGGCTCACCACCTGAGTAAGCAAGCTCTCCTGAGTAATCTATTAATCCCATTTTATCAAGTTCTTTTATTATCGGCATAATTTTATAGCGTTTTTTGGGTTTTTCAAAATCAGAAGCCAATCTGTAACAATATGTACAATTACAATTACATTCAGACCAATGTGCTATTTGTATCCATTTAAATTTTGTATTATCATCCCAATCCTTTTCTTCAAGTGCAAAACATCCACTACAATGAGAATCAATTATTCCACGCTTTGCATTTTCTCTAATTTTATTTATATTTGATATAAGTTCAGTCCAATTTAATTTTTCACCATAATAATCTTTTTTTATAAATAAAGGTTCAGGAGTATTACTGCCCATAAAACAACATAATTTTATACAATTATATTCAAATCTCAACCCATTCTGTATATTAGAACAACTTATATATTTCAATTAAAATTCTCCTTTTTTTAAAAAATTATATCATAATTTTATTTATGTATTACAATATATATTGGAGAATTGAATATAACGTCAATTATATTTACATTATTAATTAATTCGAAAAATATTGAGAGTTCGAAAACATAAACAAAATTACAAACGAATAAAATGTTGACATTAGCATTGAGACAACCGTACAAATAAAAAAGAAATTTAAGTCAAGTGTCAATAAAATACTACATTAGATTATAATAAAATTTTAATGCAAAAATTTTTTCCATAAATATTCATTTGTATATAAAATACTATAAATTTTGTTTTTTATAATATAATAAAATCAAAATATGAACAAAGTATGTAAACATCCATTTAATAGCATTCAAATTCAAAATACCGGAGAAGTATATTGTTGTTGTTGTTTTTGGACTAATTTTTATTCTTTCGGAAATATATTCGAACAATCTTTTGATGAAATATGGAATGGCACTCGAGCAAAAGAATTTCGTAAGCAATTCATTACTCAGAATTATCAATATTGTAAATTAGATGTCTGTGATCCTGCTTTAATTGACTTTAGTGCTGAATTAGAAGTCCCTTATCCTAAACGAATCGAATTTAGTTATGATCGTCACTGTAATGTTAGATGTGTTTTTTGCAGAAATGAAAAAAATAAGAATGAAGAAGAATATAACAGACAGAAAGAAAAAAGAATCGAAGATAATTTTGATAGAATTTTTACTCCCATAATACAAAATGCAGAATTTGTAGAATTAAATTCTGCCGGTGAGCTATTTGCAAGTAAACATTCTATTGAAATAGTTAAAAAAATAATAAAAATAAATCCAAATATAAAATTCGGTATAATTTCCAATGGCATTTTATTCACAAAAGAAACAACTAAAAATTTAGAGTTAGAAGAAAGACTTACAAGTGCAATAATATCAATACATGCCGCAAGTGAAAAAACTTATAATAAGCTCGTAGAACGTGGTAATTTCAATGCTGTAATACAAAATGTCAAATATTTATCTGATTTAAAAAAGCAAGGTAACCTAAAAACTTTACAGCTTAATTTTGTTGTTACATCCCTTAACTATAAGGAAATGAAAAAATTTGTTAAATTTGCAAAAGAAATGGATGCTGTCGCTTTTTTTATCAATTATCACAGACAAATAGACAATGATGAATTAGAAAAAAACTTAGATATAACTTTAAAATCACATCCAAAATATAATGAGCTCGTAAATATATTGTCTGATCCCATTTTTAGTGATGAACATTGCTTCGTTAATGATTATCTTAAAACCTTAAAACCTGTCAAATTATCAATTTTTCAACAAATAAAAAACTTATTTAAAAAATGAACCTTTATCCAATATTTCTTTCACATATTCCCATATATTTGCTTTAATATTATATTGTGTACATTTTTCTTTATAAAACTTAAATAAATCATAATAATAATCAGGAATCTTAAATTCTCCCTCTGAAATAAATTCATTATCACATTGGTCTATCATTAATTCAGAGTTTGTAATACCAATTTCGTGCATAAGTTCGATATATTTATTAATTTCATCAATATTATCATTAATACCTCTAACAATAATATATTTCAGTCTTAACAAAATTGGTAATTTTACATATTTTTTCAAATTTTGAATAACATCTTCAAACTTATCAACCGTTTTAATTTTTTTAAAAGTTTCTTTGCAACCTGAATCTATTGAAATATTTACATCAACAAAAGTTTTACCGGCTATTTCAGCTATTTTAGGAAGATATTTTATGCCGTTTGTTGCTATTTCAACTCTTTTTACCCCATTTTTCATAAAAATATCCACAAGAGATTCAAATTCGTCTAATACAGATACATTTCCTCCCTGAAAATGGACATCAAGTTCTTTTTTATCAATAATATCTTGTCTATAACATTCTTCAATTATTGGTAACAGATCGTAATAATCACTTTTCTTTGATTTTAAAACAATTTTTCTTTTTGATAAATACTGTTCACAGCAATAAATACAACTACAGTCACATTGTTTAAAATGTTTTACTATAATAAGATTTGCTTTTGGTATTTTCTCAAAAGCACTTAAAAATAACGGTTTAGCATTCTCCTTTTCATGTAAATCAAAACAATCTTCGCATTCTTTGGGAACAATGCCTTTATCCAACATTCTTATTAATGAATTACGTTTTTTTATAATATTTTTAACATTTTTAGGACTTGGAACATCAATAGAAGGCCCTGTTCTTGTTGCACAACAATAAAAAACTTTTAATGCATCAAAATTTAATGTTTCATTTAATCTTTTACAATAATATCGTTTTTTCATAACTTCATTATATAATAATTTTATGAATTTATTAAATATATTTAAAAACAGAAAATCATTAATGTGTCCTTTATTAAATAATAATTTACATTTTACCTCCAGAGACACATTAGAACCATGTTGTAGTGCAAATATCGGCCCTGCTTTAATAGATGCATTATCTGAAAAAGATTCCATAAAAAATTTCATAAAATTAAAAAAATATTATATAAAAATGTTCAAAGCAGGTAAAATACCTTCAGAATGCACTAATTGTGTTCATATTACAAATTATATAAAACAAAAAGATTTTAGAATAAATAAAATAACTTTAAATCATTACACACAATGCAACTGTGCATGTATATACTGCACTCAAGGAAACAGAACTTTTGAAAAAATCAAAGAAGATGAAAATAAACCAATTTTATATGATGTTCTAAAATTTATAAATGAACTATACGATAATAATTTAATTGATACAAAAAATCTTTACATTGATTTTCAGGGCGGAAATATATCTTGTTTAAAAAACCATGAAGAAATTATTAATACCTTTTTAAAACGAGGTGTTGGTACAATTTATATTCCAACAAATAATATTATATACATGCCGGTCATTGAAAAATTATTGGCTTCAAAGAAAGGAGAACTTTGTACCGCACTTGATTCTGGATGCAGTGAAACCTATTTAAAAATCAAACAAGTTGATATGTTTGACAGATCTGTTAATAATTTAAAAAAATATATAGAAAAAGCAGGTAATGATTCTATTATAATCAAATATATCATTGTATACGGTTATAATGATAATATGAATGAAATTACCAAATTTATGAATTTAATGATTTCTATTGGTATTAAAATAATTGTAATAGATATTGATTATCGAGATATAATTGATAAATCATTTACAATACCAAAACATTATTACGATATAGTTCAATATGTAAAGAAAACCTGCATTGAACATAATATGGATTTTGGAATGCCACCTTATACAAAAAGTGTATTGAACAAAGGATTTTCAATAAAATAATTTTAAAGGTCGTAAGTATGATAAAATATCTTAAATCAAATATATTTTTTGTGGTAAGTTTATTTATAATTTTTATAGTATTTATAATTACTTCAAACTTAATCAATTATTCTTGCTTAACAAATCATGATTTTATTTATCCGTATTATACAAGCTTACAATGTTTATATTTTTAATCACTGGTTGTCTTAATTACATACACTCTTCGCAACTCGGATAAACATTTCCGGTTTGATTCATAAAAATTATATTATTTCTTTTTTCTATATATTTTTCTATATCAAATTTAAATGCTTTAGGATTTTTATCATCATAATAATCAACTACAATATCTCCACCGCCCTTATGACCAACACGATTACAAAGAGCAATAGCATTATATCTAAATTCAATTCCCTCGGCCAGAAAATTACAACACTTGCAAAACATATACCCCCTTTGATTTTTATCTTATTTTTAATTTGTTGATACTATCATTTGTATGTATCATGACTAAATATTTGAATATCACTTTTTGTCTGTTCCAGATTCATTTTTAATTTTGTTCTTGCAAAATATTTAAGTTGATTTTTTATTGAATGGCTTAAACTAACAGGTTTCAATTCTCTTAAATAATCCGGAAGAAAACAATGTTGTTTATCATCAAATATCGGATTTTTTAGCATTTTTACAAAATCATTATAGTCATGATGATTTTGATAAAAGACAGCATAATTTTCTCTGTTCATAATATATTCGGCATACCCACCTATACAAGCAGAAAAAGCTGCCCTCGCTTCAAGTTTTTGAGCAAGTTTCACAAATTGGGGCATATCTTTATAATTTTCGGCGGTAATAACAAACATTATTTCAAAATCTTGAATCTTACCATTCTTTTTTAACGTACTTATAAATTCAACATTTTTCATAACATCGTTAAATTTATCAACTCTGAATATTTTTTTATATGTTTCTCTTGTTGCAGAATGAAGCGATATATGAACTCTAAATATTTTATTAATCAAATTATATTTTTTTAAGTTTTCTTCCGTGCATTTTATTCCGTTAGAAATAAAATCCACCTTTATATTCGGATTGTTATTTATTATTGCGGAATACATTTTTTGAGTATGTTTAGAATCAAAAAATTCACCTCTACAGTTAATAAACATATATTTTACATTTTTAGTTATGGGTAAAATATGAGTTTCCAGACTATCTTCCCATTTTTTAGCAATTTCTGCCGGCAGTGCTTGATACTCATCTCTGCAGAATATACATTTTTGAGCACAAGTGTAATCATAACCGATATTAATATATTCTGGTAACGGTGCTATTACTCCGGTATACTCTAACTCTGATGTTTTATTACCATTACAATTATCATAGTTACAAAAAGTATATTTTTTATCTAATATGTCCTGTCTGAATTTCTGAGCCCTTTCACCATTCCAAATCTCTTCAATACTATCTTCAAATATGTTACCTATTAAATTAAAATTAGAAAAACACGGATTACAGAAAAAACATTTTCCGTCATTATTTAGCTCTAAACAATTCCAAGGATTTTTACAAAACATGTCTTTATTCATAAAAATATAATATCACAATATTGAAGTTTTAACTGAATTTTTGTATGATTAATTAAGAGGTGAAAAATGAGTGAATTTTGCATAAAACCATATGTCTTTTTTGAGATAGGTACCGACGGTTATTGTTACTTTTGTTCAAGATTATGGAATGACAGCTATTGTATAGGAAATATTCTTGAAAGAAGTTTTCAAGATGTATGGAACGGGAAAGAAGCAATTGAGTTCAGACAGTCAATTATAGATAATACACTTAAATATTGCGATACAAATCTTTGTATAATGCCTACAGGCAAACCATTTGATACTCCTATTGCCCCTTATCCTGAAGAAGTAAGCCTTTGTTATGATAATACTTGTGTTCAGCAATGTGTATATTGCCGAGATGAACCTCATATTATGTCAGAAGAAGACCAAGCTAAATGGGACGCTTTAATAGAACCTGTTTTTATTCCTATGTTACAAAAAGCAAAGCTTGTTACAGTAAATGTTGCCGGTGAAGTTTTCATCAGTAAACATTCAAAAAAACTTATAAAAAGAATAGCGGAAGTTTATCCTAATATTAAATTTGCAATTATTACCAATGGAATTTTATGCAGTGAAGAAAATCTTAATAAACTTGGAATTGCCAATAAAATTATTGATATAAGAATTTCAATCCCATCTTGCATTGAAGAAACTTATAACAAAATTGTAAGGAACGGAAATTTTAAAGCGGTTATGGAAAATTTGAGATATGTAAGCAAGTTAAAAAAACAGGGCTTAATTAATGTTTTTCACATTAATTGTGTGTTAACATCCTGGAATTACAAAGATTTAATTCCACTTACTAAATTTGCACAAGAAATAGGAGCCTGTGTTCATGTTATGATTGCAAAAGATATGGGTCAAGGTACAAAATTTTTGAGCCAACTTGATAAATATATCATTACAAATCCTCATCATCCAGAGTATAATGATTTTGTTAAGATAATGAATAATCCTATAATTAAAGATAATGATGATTTTCTTATAAATGATTCATTTAAACACTTAAGACCAAATTCTTTTGCCACTGTTGTAAAAAATAAAATAAACTTTTATAAAAAATACGGTTGGAGCTAAAATAACCGTATTTTTTTATTTATAATTTTATTAATTTTTTCCAAATCGGGTTTCTTTTCATTATTTTCTATATCTTCAGCATAAAAATAAAAATTATTGTTTTTTTTACAATATTTATTTTTTTTTGATTTTTCACAAGCCTGCCAAATATCTGTATATGTTAAATTATTATCATTTGCAGCACATTTAATATCATCATATTTTTGAAATTTATGATTTTCCGTAATTTTATATACACTTCTTAGTGAGTATTTATTAATTTCTTTACCTGCATCAAAAACATAAGGCCGCCAAAATTCATCTGCCCACTTTCCCTGCAGAAGCAAAACCGATGCATTTGAATAAATTTCACAGATTAAACCCATTTCTTTTGCTTTATTAAATGCAAAATAGAATAAATCTATTATATATTTCGGTATATTTTCACGATTTTCCAGGAAATAATAATGATCTATTTCCATTAGAATATATTTAACACTTGCCTCTTTACTTTTTTTTAAAAATGCTTCTATGGCTTGTTCATTATCATTAATATCCTTAAGTACAATATATTTTGTATAAATAAATTCTTTTCTTTTTGCCGCATTAGCATATCTTGTTATATTTTTCCAGACACTTTCATAAGAATCCACTTGTTTTATTTTTCGATGAAGCTCTTTTGTACCACAATCAACCGATACAATAAGCATACCATTCCCATTTCTCAAATATTCTTCAACTCTTCTTTCATATTCAACACATGATGAATTAAAAATAGGAACGATATCATATTTTTGTAATATTTTTAAAATTCCCTCAAACTCAGGCAAACATGAAATTTCTCCACCTGCAAAGCTACATATTCCTCCGTAGTCAAACAATTTATTTTTATCTAAATTTTTTAAAATAGGCAATACTTTATAACTTTTTCTATTATTAAAATATTCTTTATTTTTATTTGTATAACAATAAATACAGTGTGAATTACATTTTGTCCAATGATGAAGGATCATTTGAAAAATTTTTTGGTATTTTTCTTCTGGCCAATCTCTTTCATAGAGTTCAACGCATCCTTCACACTTATGATATATTTTCCCTGTTTTATTTTGAGCAATAATTTCTTGTCTTTTAGCTAAATATTTTTTTATGTCAAACTTAAAATCAATATCTTGTTTATCATCGTAAGTCTGAACAACAATATCTCCGCCTCCGATATGATCTACCCTCTGACATAGGGCAACACCATTATATCTAAATTCTATTCCTCCGGTTAAAAGATTACAGCATTTATATTTCATTGATTTCTTATCATCCTTAAAATTTTATTTTAAATATTTATCTAAAGTCTCATAATTCTTAAATTTTTCAGCAATCATAAAATAAGTCGGCAGGTCTACTTTATATTCTTTTGCTAATTCAATAACTATAAAAAATAAAAAATCTATTTCAGACTTTTGACCTATTTTCATATCATTTAAAATAGAAGAATAAACATTTGCATCATCTCGTTCTTTATATTTTTCAAAATTAGCATAATATTCTTCAAGAAATCCGTCCCTAATTTTAATTTTCATAGCTTTAGCTAATATAAGTAATTCATTACAAAGTTTTTTAAATGTATTTTCTTTATCCCCTTTTATTTCATGTGCATTGATATTATAAAAAATACAACATGCTTCAAACGGAGAACGGGTAATTAATCGTTCAAATGCCAATTCCATAAATTGTTTCTCCGATATTAAATGAGTATCCATGCCGGATAAAATAAAATCATTTTTAATATTTTCCAACAATTTTGAATCAGTTGAATAGAATTTATCCGCAAACTGAAACTCTACATATTCCCTTTGTTGTAAATATTCCACATCTTGCCTGTTATACCATCTGCATTTACCGACAAAAGCACAATCAAGAACAGATAAGTTTTTCAATTTTTTTCCGAGTGCATAACCGATACCGAATCCATTTGCTATTGACATTACAACTGTTTTTGAATGGGAAACTTTTTCGATAAAAGGAATCGCAGATAATATATCCGGAGTTCTGATACATAAAATAATAATATCTGCTTTTGAATGATATTCTGATTCTGTTTTTATATTAATTTTATATCTTTTGTCACCTTTAACTTTTGAAATTAACCTGATACCACCCTTTTCTTTTGCAGTTTTGATAATGGATTCATATTTTGAAATCAGAGTAACATTTTTAGATGCAGATTGCAGAAAACAAGCAAAAGTAGCACCTGTAGAACCTGCTCCGATGATTAAATATTTCAGTTTTTTCTTAAAAAATTTTTCAAACATAATAAACTAATTATATAAGTAAAATTGCTTTATAACAAGATTTTATATATAATTTAAAAAAGATAATTTTACAAAATAGAAAAGAGAGAAAATGGAATATAAATGCTGTCCTCATATTAGAAACGGATTAAATTTTACAAGAACCGGACTCAGATTTTGTAATAAATTATCTGCTAGCGGACAAGACAGTATTGTTAACTATGAAAAAGGCTTTTATGATAAATTTAAAACAATAAAACATACTATTATCGAAAATTGCAGAAACGGACAAATTCCTGATTATTGTAAAGGCTGTATATATTTACAAGAAAAAGATTGGGACAAAATTGATGAAGGTAAAATAAATAATGTTGAAATATTTCATTGGAATCAATGTAATTGTGCTTGTGTATATTGCGGTAATAGAAATGAAACCCATCTTAAAATAACCGAAAAAAAAAGTAAAAGTGAATTTGTTGATTTATATAAAATTTTAAAATCTTTTATTAAAGAAGGTTATTTTGCCCAAAATGTTAATGTATCATTTGTTGGCGGTGAACCTACACTTTTAAAAGAATTTAATGATATATTAAAACTTTTTATGAAACAAAATTATAAAATGCATATTTTAACAAACGGTATTTTATATGAAAAACTATTTGCAAAATCATTAAAGATTAATAAAGAAAATTACATGACTATTTCACTTGATTGCGGTTGCAGTGAAACTTTTAAAAAATTAAAAAAAGTTGATAAATTTGATGATGTTATAAAAAATATTAAAAGATATATTAAAGACTCTAAAGAAAATTCTAAGAATTTAATAATAAAATATATACTTATAGAATCATTAAATGATAATGAAGAAGAAATTATAAAATGGTTAGAATTATGTAAAAATTTAGGAGTAGGAACTCTTCATCCCACAATAGAATTTTGTCATTCAGTATCTAATCTTAATAAAATTGGTCCAAGTGACAGAATTTGCAAATTATATAATTTTATGAAAGAAAAAATAAAAGAATATGGTTTCATTTTAAACACCTATGATTTTGTAGAAGTAATCGTAAAAACCAAAAAATATCGATAAATGGAGTAAACAATTGTCAGAATACAGCATATGTCATTATCCGTACACATCAATACAAATAAATGAAAAAGGAGATGTTCATCCTTGCTGTCACCCTTGGTGCAGTTCTTTTTCATTTGGAAATCTTCTCAGACAACCGTTTTCTGAAATATGGAACGGAGAGCGAGCAAAAGAATTCAGAAAACAATTTCAGGATGATAATTATAAATATTGCAGACTTGATACTTGTATTAATGCTCCCGATAGAAAATTTAAAACCGATTTAATTGCCGAAAATTATCCTGAAGTTATTGCATTAAGCTATGATAGAATTTGCAATGTAGAATGTATTTTTTGCAGAAACTGCAATATTAAACAAGATTTAACAGAATTTGATAAAACTATAGATAATTGGCTCCCTGAAGTATTTAAAAATGCTCAAAGAGTGTCGCTATCCGGAGTCGGTGAAGCATTAGCAAGCCTTCATACAAGGAAATTAATGTCAAAAATAGCAAAATTGTATCCTAAAATTAAATTTGATATTTTAACAAATGGTTTATTAATGGATAAGAAAAATATTGAAGAACTGGGAATTATAAATAATCTTGGTGTTATAAGATTTTCATTTCATGCCACTACAAAAAAAACATACGACAAACTTGTAAAAAAAGGTAATTTTGATCGAGTAATGGAAAATATCAAATATATATCAGATTTAAAAGAACAAAGAAAAGTTGATCAATTAGAATTCAGATTTGTAATAAACTCAATTAATTACAAAGAAATGGTAGATTTTACTTATCTGGCAAAAAAAATGAATGCTAATATTACATTTTTAAATCTGTTAGAAAACGAAGATTCTAAGGAATTATTTGAAAAATTAAATATTCTGAACCCAAAACATAAAGAATATAATAATTTGTTAAAAATATTGCAAAACCCTGTTTTTCGGGAAGATTTTATTTCTATTAACAATGAACTTTTACAAACAAAACCAATGTGGATTTTGAATTTTTTTAAAAAAATAAATAAGTATAATAAATAGTCACTCAAAATTTCCGTTCATATTACTTACTTATTGCGAAATTTCTCGGACAGACTTGGTAAAGTAAAATTTTGCTATAGTATGTGTTGTGTCAATTTTTTTGTAACATATTAAACAAATCTTTTAAAACAAAAATTTTGCCAATATGGTAATCTTAATTTATGTTTTCTTAATAAATTTAAAATACAAATACACAAAAGTGAAATATCCAATTTTGTTCATTTGGGATATAATATAATTAACCTGTAATGTTAGATGTTTTAGCCATAGATCAACTAATTATATAATAACCTAATAATATTATTAAGTTTTAAAATTATAACCTATGTTTTTCTAATTTATTAAAAAATGTCAAACATTATTAATGAACTCTTACCGAGAGAAATTATTCAGTCCTTTCAGAAGAAGGCATAATTCTTAATTATAGAACCATAACAAATTATATTAATAAAGAATTCTTTAACCTCAAACTAAAAAATTAATATTTTCCCTGATTCATAATAGCTAATGATGTTTCATTTTTTTTAAGAATAAGACCAAGTTCTTTTGTACGATTTTCGGCATATTTAAAAAGTTGATAATTATAATCCTCAACATTTTGTCCGGTCTTTGTTTGTATTCCCCAACAAAACTCCATACTAATTTCAACATGTTTTAAACCATACTTCTTACTTTCTAAAAGCCATTTTTCTACTTCTTCGTAAGTATTATTAAATCCGTTTAAAATAATAAATTTAGATATAACATTAATATCATTATATATATCTTTTTTATATTTTTTTGCTGCTTTAACATATTTTGAAAGATTTTTCATTACCACGATGTATTTATCACGTTGTTTAATTTTTTTATAAATTTCTCTATCTCCGCAACAAACAGCAACAGTAATTACGCCTTTTCCTTGTTTTAAAAGTTTTTCCATTGATTTTAAATATTTTATTCCACTGCTTTCACACCATACTTTTGTAACATTATTTTTTAAAAATAAATCTATCAATTTAGGAAATTCTTTTAAAACACCGATTTCTCCGCCACCAAATGTAACAACCAATTCTTTTTTATCTATTTGATTTAACTTATACAACTCTTTAATAGTCCTATAAATTAAAGGATTCCCTTCTTTGGCTTTATCTGAAAATTCACTTTTTGTCACATCACGGTAAGAACAGTAAAAACATCTGCAATTGCAATGATACCAATAATATAAATCAATTTTCCTTATTTTATCATTTTCTATATATTCATTATTTTTATAAATACATTCACGGCATCCTTCTGGAATAATACCTTTTTCTAAATTTTCTTTTATTTTTTTTCTTAAATTAGTAATCTTTTTAGCTAGTTCTTCAGCTGTTTCTTTATAAGTAGAGATTAATTGCCCCAACTGCAATGTGGTACAAAATCTAACATTTTGTTGATGAAAACTTAATGAATTTATTAAAAATTTGCAATGATTATTTTTTTCCACAAATATACCCTGATTATATATTCCCTTTTATATTTATCAAATAATTATTACAATCTTTTTTATCGGATTCCGATAACTTAAATGTTAGAGCTTTTTCTATATCTATTCGTGCCTCTTTTAAATAATTTAGATTAGAATACAACCCACCTCGCATCAAATAATAATGACCACATTCAGGAGCTAATTCTATCGCCTTATTTATTGTCTCTATTGCTTCGTTTAAACAATTCATTCGTGTTAAAATATCTGTTTTTAAATCCAATAATGATATATCTTTTTTATACATTTTAATTAATTTATTAATATATTCTATTAATTTAACATCATTATTAATCTTTAAATACATTGCAACATAATCATTTGTGAATTCTCTACTATAAGGAGAAAAACTCATAACTTTCAGAACCTCTACATAATCATCGTCTGATAAATAATTTTTTAAAAGATGATATGCTTTATTCAAATCATTTTCAGCACTTTCATCATTTAACAATTTTTTTATTTCTGCACATTCTAAATAAAAATTATAATCATCATTTTTTATTTCAATTGCTTTTTTTATATTATTTATAGCATTTCTCAAATTATTCAGGTTTTTATTTAATAATGATAAACAAAAATAATCCCTGGCAAGAGAATCAGTATCATCAGAATTTTTTATTATAGCTTTACTGTACAATTTTTGTGATTTTTTATATTCTAATTTTATAAAAGCACTTTTTGCTTCATTTTCATAATCTTTATATGTTTTTTTGGAAAATAACATTATTCATACTCCTTAAATTTTTACAAAATTCATAAGTTTATTATAAAATAAACTTATGACAAAAGAAACAATGATAAAAGAAATATTACATAATAAAAAACAAATTGCATTAATAATAAAAAATACATATTCAAATGAAGGATACAAATTTTTTACAAATAATAATTCATTTCAACAATTAGGATTTATGAGTCACAAAAAAAATACAATCATAAAAGCTCACATTCATAATGAAATTGAAAGAAAAATATCACATACACAAGAAGTTTTAATTATAAAAAAGGGGAAACTTAGGTTAGATTTGTATTCTCAAGAAAAAGAATACATTGAAAGTATAATACTTGAGACCGGAGATATAGCATTTTTACCCTATGGCGGACACGGGCTAAAATGTTTGGAAGATGTTAGTATTATTGAAGTTAAACAAGGCCCTTATATTGGTGAAGAAGATAAAGAAAGATTTCCCGGGATTGAAGATGAAAAGGTTATAATAAATGAATGAATTTATTCCTGTTTTTGAACCAATACTTGATGGTAATGAAAAAAAATATTTATCGGAATGTATAGAATCCGGTTGGTTAGGATCTAACGGACCTTTTGTGAAACAACTTGAAACCAAGTTTTCAACTTTTTGTGATCAGAAATATGGAAGTTGTGTAACAAATGGGACTGCTGCACTTGAAGTTTCTATGCGTGCTATGAAAGATTTATTTAAATGGAATGATTATGATGAAATAATTATTCCTACATTTAATATAATTTCAGCAGCTCAAGCTTGTATTTATAACAAATTAAAACCTGTTTTTGTAGATTGTGAATCAGAAACTTGGAACATTGATACTTCAAAAATTGAACAATATATTAATAAAAGAACAAAAGCAATTGTAATTGTACATATATATGGTTTACCTTCTGATGTTAACAAAATAATAGAGATTTCACAGAAATATAATTTAAAAATTATTGAAGATGCGGCACAAGCACATGCACAAACATATTATGGCAAAAAATGCGGTAGTTTTGGTGATGTTGCTACTTTTTCATTTTTTACGAATAAACATATTGCTTCAGGTGAAGGCGGAATTGTTCTTACCTCTAATAAAGAATTACTTGATAAAATCAATTATTATAAAAATCTTTGTTTTACAAAAGAAAGATTCATCCATGAAGATTTAGGATGGAATTTAAGGATGACAAATCTTCAAGCGGCAGTTGCTTGTGCTCAAATGGAAAAAATAGAAAAAACCATATCTAAAAAACTTCATATAGGTGAACTTTATCAAAAATTATTAAAGAATATTCCTGCCCAACTTTCAAAAGAACAAATGCCATATGCACATAATCATTATTGGATTTTTGGAATAGTATTAAATAACGATGTAAAATTTTCAGCAAAAGAAGCAAGAGAAAAACTTGCGTTAAGAGGAATAGAAACCCGACCTTTCTTTTATCCAATGCATCTACAACCGGTTTTAAATAAATTAGGAATTAATGATAATAAAAAAAGAATTATTTCTGAAAACATTTATCAAAGAGGATTTTATATCCCAACAGGTCTAACCCTTACGGATGATAAAATAGAATATATTTCAATGTTAATTAAGAATTTATTTTAATTTTTAAAACAGAAAATAATGCTTCTAAAACAATAACATAATTCATTTTAGATTTTCCTTGTGTTCTTACTTCAAAGTTTATCGGAAATTCAGAAAATTTACAGCCTTTTTTAAAGGCTTTATATTTCATTTCAGCTTGAAAAATATATCCTTTAACTTTTATATTATTTAAATCGATTTTTTCTAAAGCATTTTTTGTATAAGTATTAAATCCACCTGTCCAGTCATATAAAGTCTTACCTAAAATCATTCTTGTATATAAATTTCCAAATATAGAAGTAAAATTTCTAAACCAATCTTTTTCATTAGTACTCCCGCCTTTAATGTATCTCGAGCCTAAAGCGATGTCATAACCTTCATTTATTTTACAAATTGCTGTTTTTATATACAAAGGATTATGTGAAAAATCCGCATCCAGTGATGTAAATAAATCAAACCCTTTATCCAAACCCCATTTAAAACCATTAATATAAGCATTGGCTAATCCCATTTTCATACTTTGATTTAACAGAAATAAATTAGAGAATTCTTTTTTTAATTCTTCAACAATCTTACTCGTACCATCAGGTGAAGAGTCATCTACAATTAAAATACTAATTTGAGGATATAATTCAAATACCGTTCTTATCAGTTTCTCTATATTTTCTTTTTCATTATAAGTAGGAATAACAACAAGATGTTTCATAATATTACTTTCATTTAATTTTATTCATTAATCAACCGTACATTATTATTTAATTTAGTATCGCAATCTTGTGCTTGCAGTCTTGAATTTTCCTTTCTTTCGAGCAAGTGCTTCACTGTTTGTCATTCAGCTCGCCCTCACATTCTCAGGTTCACTTACGGAAAATTTGCTCTCTTGAAATTTGCTCTCTTGGGGCTTGTCATTCGCTCGCTTTCGCTACCGCTCATTTCAGCCCCTTCGCTACTCGGGTTCACTTCGTTTCACCCTTTCGCAAATTTCGCTCTCTTGAAATTTGCTCTCTTGGGGCTTGTCATTCG
>CANPZN010000017.1 GCA_947588785.1 Candidatus Gastranaerophilales bacterium | reverse complement strand
ACTTCGTTTCACCCTTTCGCAAATTTCGCTCTCTTGAAATTTGCTCTCTTGGGGCTTGTCATTCGCTCGCTGTCGCTCTAGCTCATTTCAGCCCCTTTTCTACTCGGGTTCACTTCGTTTCACCCTTTCGCAAATTTCGCTCATCTGAGCCTTATAGTTGCTAGCCATTTAAAAACGCCTCTCCAACATTTGCTTTAAAATTTTTTATTGATATACTAATAATGTTCAAAAAATTATATAAGTTGGGGCGTTAGCACAGTTGGTAGTGTACGACACTGGCAGTGTCGGGGTCAGGGGTTCGAATCCCCTACGCTCCATTTATATTAGCTCCGCTTAAAATAATTTTTAAAAGCTTTGTATTAAAACTATATATTCTTGTATAAAATTCATAAAATTCTACCATACCATTAAGAATATTACTTTTTATCCTTAATGTATTATTATTAGGATTATTTCTGACTTTTTGTTTTATATTATAGTTTTTATAGTTTAATTCTTCTAATTTAATTGTTTTTTCTATAAGATTTATTTCTTTTTTTAGTTGTATTTGTTTCAATAAATTTGCACTTTTAATTTCATTATTTAATTTTAATATTTTAGCCTCATAGCCGTTTTTTCTGGCTTCTAATTCTTCATTACTGTAATAATATTGTAAAAATTCTTTTTGCTCATTAATATTTGGCGGTAAAAATAATCTTTGTAACCAATTCAATTTTTTGTATTCATCTCTTGTTAATGAAAGTGCTACATTTCCATCAACAGCATTTATATTTGATTTTATTGAAGATTTTACTTCTGCTTTGTTATAATCTTTTATTATTGGCAAATGTTTATTTATTTCTTTTTCCGTAAATATTTGATATCTGTTTGAAATAGCAATTGTATATTTTATTAATTCTTTTTGCTTTTCCTTTTTATTTTTGAATATAGTTTTATATGAGTGATTGGTTTGTTTATATTTCGGATTTTTATATATTAATTCATTGATATTGTTTAATATTGGTTTTAATTCTGATTCTAATTGCTTTATTTTTGTTTTATTCTTATGTTTTTTTTCGTATTTTAATTCATAATATTCTTTTAACTTTGAAATTTGATTTTCTGAATCTTTAAAAATATGCTTTTGTATAAAATCAGCATATTCTTTTGCCATTTTTCTCGGCATAACAGGAGATGTCATAACTTCATAATTTTTATCATTATATTCTGTAATTATTTTTGGGCTTTCTCCATTTTCTATATTTTCTATTAATATTTCACGAACTATTTCATTACGATCTTCTTGAGGAATACTGTTTCTTATAATTGCTTCATGACAGTGATATACTTCATGATTTAATAATTCTGTTAAATTTAAATTTAAATTAGAATTATTTGCATAGTTATCGGCAAATACTCTTATTACATGGTTTTCTGAATTATAATATGCCAGGTCTTGTTTATTAGATTTTTCATTTTTATTTATTTTTATTATTTCAATTTTATTATCAGGTGTTAGAGTATATTTTTCATTATTATATATTATTTCTAAAGTTGGACGTAGTTTTGCATTAATTCCATTTTCCTCTATACAATTTAAAAATGAATGACTTATTTTTTTATATAATTCATTTTTATTTACTTCCTTATTTTCTTGTGAATGGAATAATGGATTTTTTATAAGTGCTGAAGAAATTATTGAAGTTGAAATGGGGGTTCTTTTAAATGCCGTTGTTAAATTGGCTAATGAAGCTGTGGTTGAAGCCGTCGTTGATGCGGTCGTTGAGGCCGTTGTTGACGCTGTCGTTGAAGCGGTTGTTGAACAGAGAATTTTACTTGCCATTTGAGTAGGTGAAATACCGGCTGTTCTCATTATTTTTCCTTTTCCCTTTGTGAATTTATTCTTTTAGAATTTTTTAGCAAACCTTTACTTCTAGCTTTAAAACATTTTTATAAAATCATTTGCTAGTTTATTAAGAAATATTTATGTAAAATTTTTTATAAATATTTTTCTGAAAAAAATAGCTTTAAGGCAAAATCATAATTTCGCTTACTTTTTGAAATAGTAAAATTTTCTCGGATACTTACTATATAATATTATTTTCTAATAAATTTTTATCTAAAAATGTTTTGGTAAAACTATCTGTATCCATGGGTTTTCCATATAAAAATCCTTGTGCTATTTGACATCCCGCACTTCTTAAATAATCTGCTTGTTCTTCTGTTTCTATACCTTCAGCTACAGTTGTCATTTTTAATTTATTTGCAAGATCTATTATACACTCAATTACCATTTGACCTCTTTTATCATTGATTGTATCTTTGATAAACCCCCTATCCAGTTTTAATACATCAACAGGTAAATGTCTTAGCATATTTAATGAAGAATAACCTGTTCCAAAATCATCCATTGAAATTGTAAATCCCAGTAATTTTAATTTATTTATTATTTCTTTAAATCTTTTTTCATTATTAAAACATGCAGTTTCTGTTAATTCCAATTCAAGATATTTTGGTTCTATATTGTATGTTTGGGTTAACCCTACAAGTTCACTTATGAATGAATCATTATTCATATGAAGTCTTGAAACATTTACTGATATATGAAAAAGTTTCAATCCCTGTTTTTTCCTTTGTGACAAAAATGAACACGCTTGCTCCCATATACATCTGTCAAGCTCCAGTATAAATCCGTTCTGTTCAAATAACGGTATAAAATCCATAGGAGGAATTAATCCTTTCTCCGTATGTATCCATCTCGCTAATGCTTCCGCTCCTGAAAGTTCTTTTGTCTTTAAATCAAACTTCGGCTGTAAAAACATTTTAAATTCGTTGTTATTTAGTGCCGAATACATTTCATCTTCTATTTCTTTATCTTTTAGTATTTTGTTTCTTATTGCATCATCGTAAAATTTATATACATTTATTACATCATTTTTTATACTTCGCTTCGCTATATATGCTCTTTCACACATTCCATCTATTGAAATATCGGGATTCTGTATTAAATATATTCCGAATGATAATGATAATTTCGCCGTCTTTAATGATTCATATTTATATGTCATTTGTTTCATACTATTTTTATTATAAATAATTAATTCATCTAAAATTTTATCTATAAAATTTGGTTTTATTAAATCCTTATCATCATACCTGTATAATATAATAAACTTTGCCGCATAATCTCTTACGCATATACTCCCTTCTGTTATATTCCTTTTTAACATTTGGTAGATATCTTTTAATATATCATTTGCACGATCATAACCATATAATTCATTTATTGCTTTGAATTTCGTTATATCCATTGAAATTATTGCATAATTTGAATTTCTATTTGAATCAAGTATCTTTCTTGCGTCTAATAAAAATTTATTTCTGTTTCCTTCACCTGTTACATCATCAGTGAATGCCATTTTATATATTATATTTTCATTCTGCTTAAAAATTTTGGTACTTAAATATGATAGTGTTAACAATAAAAAACTGATTATTAATACTGTTATTGTTACACCGGCTAGTAATTTATCTATATGCAGCATTAAAATATGTAAAGGAACTATTGTTATTACATATCTGTCAGAATTACTTATTTTGGCAAATGAGGCAATATATTTATCTGAATTATAATTTATAAGAAATGAACCTTTTGTTTTATTTTCCATTTCAGATAATATTTTCTCTTTCGATGAACCTATATAATGTATTTTCATCTCAAAAAAATTATTAATTTCTGATTCGTCATTTTGGGGATTTATTATAAAATCACCATTTGAATTTATTATATATGAGAGTCCTTTTTCGTTATAATTATTTATTCCTATTATTTTTGTATATTTTTTCGGATATTTTTCTGAGGCAATAATTCCAATTACTTCATTATTTAAATCTATTATTGGAACAGCTAATTTTAAAGTACATCCTATAGGGGAATTTTTATCTTGTTCTATTTTTGCATATATTTTTTTTGTATTAAATATCTCATTATATTGCAGTTCTTTATTTTTTGTCGTTTCTACGTTTTTATCCTTATACGCAGTAATTTCAGTACCGTCTTTATAAATAAAGAAAAGCTTATTGTAATCATTATTTTTTATATTTTTTTGTAAAAACTCTTTTATCTCTTGTTCTTCATATGTTTTTGTATAGCCTTCCAGTTTTGCTTCCAATACTTTCATTTCATTAATTGAGCTTGTAAATCTTCCTTGGATATTTGAAGCTGTTTGTACTACTCTTTCTTCCATATATTTTTGGGCGGAATTAAATTCATTTGATAATATGTAATTTACAAAAAATATTGCAGATAACAGTAATAATATAGTTATTGTCTTTATTAGTGCATATAATTTTGATATTTTTTCTTCATTTTTTCTATGAATTTTTATATCTACCATTCTTTTTTCCCCTTATATAATACTTAAACATTTTTTAAGATTTTTTGCAATAAATTTAATAAATTTGATATAATTATGTAAAAAAGGGTTAAAAATGAAACATCTTTTAATTTTTGGTCTATTATTTCATATGTTTTTTATCAGTGCTTTTGCTGTTACATATAAAATTAATTCAAAAGGTCAGATTACTTCTTCCAATTCTTTAGTTAAACAAAATAAATCTCCTGATATACTTAATAATTATTATGGTCAAACATATGTTAATGATAATAAAGCTTCCGAGTATAATATTAGTTCTATTGATATTGTTATGGATTATTCCAGCAGTATGCTTCATTGGATTAGAGTCGCTGAACAGTATATGAGTCAAATTGTTGCTCAATTGCCTAATGATACAAAAATAGGTTTAAGAGTTTTTGGTCATGATAATGGAAATAATCCTTCAAATCCTGTTGTAGGAATGGCTAAAGAAATCGTTTCCGCAAAAAACGGCAAATATAAAGTTAAGACTAATGTTGCTTCTTATTTAGGTAATACTTCTCATTATTGTTCGGCTAATGAAAGTCTTGTTCCGGTAACCGTTAAAAATACAAATAATCTTATAAATGCCATGACAAATACACGAATAGGCGGTTCTACTCCTTTGACTTTTGCTCTCTATCAAGCCGTAAATCATGATTTCGCTAATTTCCCAAAAAATATAATTAAAAAAATCATAATTATTACTGATGGTGATGAAACCTGTAACGGTGATCCTTGTGCTTTTGTTAATGAACTTGTCAAAACTCGAAATGATATTATTATTGATGTTGTTCTTGTTTCTGAATATTCTACAAGTTTAAAGTGTCTTACATCAGCTACCGGAGGCAGTCTATATAATCCCACGGATCCGCAAAGTTTTATTAAATCTCTCCAAAAATCTATTACATCTTCTCCTTCTAATAAACCAATCTATAAAGAAAATGAACAACAATTTGAATTTATTAAAGATTAATTTGTTAATATAAAACTTTTATATTAAATCAATTTCAAATGAATTTCCATATATCTTTAATTTAAATGTTAAAATCTCATTTTTATAACCTGTCGGGGGCGGATTATATGCAGGGGTTTTCATTATTGCATTATATACTTCATTATTTATGCTGTCATTACTTGATTGTTTCTCAAATTTTCGGTTAATTAAATTTCCGTTGCTGTCTATTTTAAATGTAACACTACATTGTCCGTCACCTACTATTTTTTTAAAATTGATTTCAGATGTTATTTTATTTCTCAAATCTATTTTATATTTTAATAATTCCTTTTTTTCAATTTTAGGATCTATACTCGGTGTAGCAAGTGGTAATTTTAACTTCGGTAATGATGGTATTTGATCATTAGCTTGTACATTTGGTGTTTTATTTTTTGGGGGTTGATTAGTTTGAACGGATTGATTGGTTTTATTAGTCGGTTTCACTTTATTCTGTTGAGGCTGATTCTTTTTTACGGTTGTTTGCGTTTTTTTTAATTTCTCTTGTGTATTTTTCTTTATTTCCGGTGCTTTTACGGTTTTCTTTACAGGCTCTTCTTTCGGCTTTTGTTCTTTTATTTCTTGAGTTTGTTTTATAGTTCCTTCTTTCCATAAATCATTTATTGAAGGAATATTTATTTCTTTTTTTTCTTCTGTATTATTAGCAGGTTTTTCAGTCTGTGAAGTATTGCCTATATATATAATTGACAGTATTGATAAAATTATACATATTATAAATATTATTATTGAAATTGGGTCATAATCACTCTTATTTTTATATTTTAATCCGCTATCATGCTTTATGGCTGACTGTCTTATATTTTCCTTTCTCTTTGGAGAGTGCTTCATTACACTTTGTTTGTCGTTCAATTCGCCCTCACCTAATCGCTCACTTTTTTGATTGTTCACAATACCATCTATATTTATCACTTCAAAATTTGTATTACCACAATCACAATATTCCGGTTTCTCTTTATATTCTTTTCCGCAGTCTGTACATTTATACATTAGATTTACCTTACTTTATTTCTTTATTATTTTTTCTGTATCTTTAAAATCCGCAGGTGTTGAATATTTTGAATTTTTTGATATTTTCCAAGCTCCCTCCACACTTGTCATATATCTTTTTGAACCTGCAGGGAAATTTAAAATATCTTTTCCCTGATAACTTTTTATAACGGGGGCAATATATTGTATCGCATATGGACTGTACATTGCATTAACAGACCAAGTCTTTATATTAGATATTTTTCCGTATTTATCTACATCAAAAGAAAATTTAAATATTATTCCTTCCTGAATTATTGGCATTTTTACATCTTTCATAATTTGATTTTGTAAATCTGATCGCCATTTATTCCATAATATTGTCTCTTCTTCCGATTCATCCGGTTTGTTCTGTACTACTTTTTCTTTTATTTCCGTATCTTGTTTTTTTATTTCTTGTTTCGGTTTATCTTTTTTTTGTATTTCTTTCGGAGTAATAACTTTTTCTGCCTTTTTATTTTCGGTTTTTACTGATTTATTTTTCTCTTTATTTTTAATTTCAACTTTTTGAAGGGGTTTTTCTGTTTGTTTTACTTTTTCACTTTTCTCGGGGGGTTCTTTTTTTATCTCTTTTAGTTCTTTTATTTCTTTTGATTCTTTTATTTCTTCTTTTGTATTCGGCTCTATTATTTTATAAATTGAATCATAAATAAAAAATTCTCTATGCATTATTGGTTTTGTTATTCCAATAAAACAACTCATTATTATTAATATTATTGTTAGTATAATTATAAATATTTTGTACAAAGTTCACCATTATCTATCAATTTTTGATATTAATTCGTTTATAGTATGAATTTCAAATTTTGTCTGACTTAACATATAAGTTTCAGCAATTAATAATGCCGTAGGTACTAAAGCTGCAAGAAAACTTAAAAACATACCGCTAAAATCTTTCCCCATCTCTTGCATAAAATATGATATATTCATTGAAAATTCAATAAAAATTATGCATAACCCTATTATATAGGATCTTCTCATATCATCGTCTAATTTTTTTACTCCTTCAAGTCCGTATATTTCTACTCCGTGTTGAATATAATTACTGTATCCGTCATTTTTTATTACATTTGATGCTTGAATTTTTTTATTGCATAAAAATGCATTTACATATGCAAAAAATGCAAATATTATCATAAATGTTGCAAGCGTTAAAAAGATTGGTGAAAATCTTAATCCTGATATCCTTATCCATCCTGCTGCTTCAGGAAAACACATCGCTAATGTATTTGATACTCCATATGCTAAAAACGGGGCAGTAATTATTCCTAGTGTAGTTTCGCCTATTGATTTTAATTGTAGGGTGAATAATTGATCTTTTATATTTCCTATCTTTATATCACTTAAATTATTTATAAATCTTTCTATCCATTGTCGGTACTCTTTTATTACTTTTTCAAAATCTTCTCTATATGCATATTTATTTAATTCTTTTGAGATTTCTATACTGCTGTTTTTATAATAACCTAATGCCATAGCTAATGTTGTACATATTAATGTAAAAAATAATGACATAAATATTGCAAAAAATGGTATTGTACCGGGAGAGATATAATATAACAAATTTATTATATATATTGCTCCGTAAAATATTATTGAGAGTATTATCATTGTTCTTTCTGCAATAATATTTCCTGCCGTCGTTTCATTTGATCTATTTTGTATTAATAAATATATTCCTTGTTTTAATATCAAACCTATTGAATATATTATTATTGAATATATCAGTAAAATTCTTATGTTTATCGGCATTTGAATAATAAGTCCGGAATCTTTTAACGGTAACCCGGTAAGATAGTTACATACTCCAAATGACAATATTAATGAGGCAAAATATAATGCAATATGCATTATAATTCCTGTCTTTGAATTCATTGATAATTTCTTTGTTAGGTCATTTATCTTATATCCGACTTGTTTTATTATTGCCACACGTGCTTCTTCCAATTCGGCTTTTCTATTTTCTATTTTTAATCTTGCTGAGGTATTAACATTATTCCCGTAAAAATCTTTTAAATCTTCTTCAGTTAGGTTTTCTCCCGCAATTTTTGTGTTGTAAAATTCACTGTCAACTCTTATTTGTATATACTCATCAGAATCTTTAATTATTAATCTGCAAGATTTTTCCACGTCTAACATTGGCGGAAGAGGTTGCCCTTTGAATAGTATATTTTTACAGTTAAATTGATTTAATATTGTACATTTGTTTGTTTTTGAATCAAATTGTACGGTTAGCATATAATCAAATCCAAAATTTATACTGTAATCTACTCCTGCTTTTGACGATATCGTTACTAACTCTTTGTCTGTAAAGGTTTTTTCACCTTGTTTTGTTATTATTGTAAATGTCATTTATTTCTCCCTATCGTCCGATTGCTTCTAATAATTTCCTTTGTGATTTATCTGCTGTTTGGTCATTCACAAGAATAAGTTTCTTTTCTCCAAGTATTGGCGTTAATTTCGTTTTTACCAAATCTAATTTTTCCGGATGAGCATAGGCAAACATCATTGATATTTCAGGAATATATCGTTTTATATTTTCTACATTTTCAGGTAGCATATCCCAATCTATTTGCTTTTCTATGGCTCCTTCATTTTCTAAATCACCTATTACTACTATTGAAGGAATATATCCTTCTTTTTTCATCATAATAGCGTGTTCAAATGCTTTTTTTAGTGCTTCCCCATATGCTGTTCCATATTCTTTCGTATCAAGTTTAGTAAATTCATCAAGTGTCTTATTTATTCCTGAATGATCCGTTGGTTCTCCTTCATATATTAAATATGATTTCTCGGATACTCTTAATATTTTTATACTGTCTTCAGGATCTAACATGTTGCATATTGATTTTAAATATTGTATTTCTTCATCCAGTTTCCCTTGATTTGAAGCTGAAGAATCAACTGCAAATATTACTGCTGCAGGATGAAATTCATCTATTTTTATATGTTTTATTGCACTGTATAATAATTTCCCTATTGTACAAATTATTAATATTAATATACCGATTGTTATTAATTTTTTATTTCTTTTCCCCATATTCTATTTCCTTAATAGCTTAAAACAACATCAACGTCATTCTTTAATTTTACCTCAATATTGGTATAAGCAGGTATTTCTCCGTCTATACCTTTGTCTGCTATATCAAATGCTGCAGTTGTTGTTCCTGAAACTCCGGCTCCAACGGCTGCACCTTTCAATATATTATGTGTATCTCCGGATATTAATCCCAGTAATACTCCAATTCCTGCTCCAATTAAGGCATTTGTTACAACTGATGTTATAATTTGTTCTGCTTTTCCTTCGTTTGTTACATTAAATTTTATAGGTTCTGTTTGTATCTCATAACTTTTTCCGCTTGGAGTTTCCATTCTCGTAAATACAATTTCAGCTTTTCCGTTCCTTAGCCCGGCTTTTGCACAAGAGGCTTCAGTTATATGACCATATAATATACTCCCTTTTTCCGCAACCATCAGATTATTAGAAGTTCTCCAATCTGCATTTAATATCCCGCTTACTTGATCTCCGCCATGGGCTGTTGCTGTATTTATCGTTGTATTCAGATATACATCTAAACTTTCGCCTTTTCCTACTTTTCCGATGAATCCTTTCATCGTTGTTGACGATTTATTTTCTTCCAATGAAGTTATTCCGTTATTCTTTTTTGAATATTGTATTTCAGGAAATTTATATTCTTTTTTTTCTCCGGTTATTGTCCTTTGTGCAATCTCTGAAAAATTAGTCAATAACCTTTCATCTTCATTTTCTTCATAAGATATATTTTTATTTTTTAGGGTTTTTAATATTGTTTTATTCAATTTTTTACTTTTTGTATTTGAATTAAAATAATAATATAAGTTTTCACCGCTTGATTGTAATATTATTACATTATATTCACTCGGATCTTCTATGGATATTGAATAATAAGGATCTTTATTTTTTATTGTGTAATTCTTTAAAATTAATACGGATTCAATCTGTTTGGATATTGATTCTTTTTTTATATTTTTCAGATAATATAATTTACTTATTGCAAAACAAGGATTGATACTTATTAGTGAGTATAACATTATTAATATTATTGCTATGAAATTTTTCAATCTATTTCTCCTTAACTTCCATTGTGGTAATTTGTTTTGTGCTTGTCATTGATCCGTCAGGATTTATTTTTAAAAAGTATTCTATTACGTTAAAATTAAATGGTTTGTGCATTTGCGGTTTTATTGTACATAATACTATTCCCGTAATTACAGTAAACATAATCAGGCTTATTAAAATTATTTTAATTTTATTTTTATTGGCTTCCACTTAAATTTAATTTCCACTGTTTGTTGTTGCTTTGTTCACATATTTTAAGGTAAATTTTTATGACTATTTAATTATACAATAATTTATTTTTAAATAGTATTTTTTTATACAACGAATTATATAAATTAAAGTTCAAATTATTCTCATTGAATATTTATACTAATTTTTTATCTTTTTACGATAGTAAATCCTTTTTTTACTTATTAATATAAATGTGTTAAATACGGGAGGAAATGATTATGTATAAATTATTAATTTTAGGAACTATGGTAGGAATAGGTATTGGTGTTGCTAAATTTATGAAAAACAAAAAACAAGATAAAATGGCTGCTGATAATCAATAATTATTAATTTACTAAAAAAAGAAACAATAAATATTGTTTCTTTTTTTAGTAACTCCAATCGGAAATTTCCTTTTTTGATATTTCAAATGGAAGTTTATCCTTATTTTGGGGAATATTACAATATTTACAAAACGGAATCGGATTTTCAAAATATTTTTTTATTTCTTTACTATTTTTTACTTTATATATATCAATATAATCTAAATTAGTTACCTCTAAATTTTTTTTGAAATAATTATTAAAATTTTGAATATTTCCAACAGTTGTGCATTTATAAAGTTTTCCATCTTGAAAATAATTACAAAACCCTTTATTTTGCCAGCATATTCTGTGCATTTCTTTATTATCTTGTGTACCTTTTAAATCAAGTGCCATTTTATACATATCTTTATATTTATCTTTTTCTGCTCCGTAGAATTTAACTATCACTTTATTCTTTTTTGCTTTATCAAATGTCTCCGAAAAATCTATATTTAAAGGAAATTTTGATATTAATATTGTTACTCTGTTTTGATTGCAGCATTTCCAAAATGAATCAGGCATTTTATTTAAAAGTATTCCATTGGTAATTATTGTTAAATTTGTATTTTCAAAAATTTTTCTTGTCATTATTAATACTTCATTAATATTAGGATGTAATAATGGCTCACCACCTAATATTCCTATGTTTTGTACATCTATTTTGGATCTTAATTTTTTAAAATGTTTTTCTAATTCTTGTACAGAGAATATTCTTTTATCCGCTAAAGGAGAAAAATGATCACAATATCTGCAATTAAGATTACAATGGCTAACAATAGAAGTACAAAAATAATTTAAAAGATACTTTTCCTTATTAAAAAAATTTAAAAAGTTTAGGAACATTTGTTTATCAACAATTTATACAAAAACACTAATAATTAAATTATAAATTTTATAATATGTCAATATATATAAATTTGAAAGAAATATTTAATCAAGTGTCGAAACTGTTAAAATTGCTACTCCAAAATTTCGCTTATATTTTGAATCAGCAAAATTTTTTTTGAATATACTATTTAAAAAACAACCCAATTATAACTGTGATATAATTTTTTTATGAAAATTTATATTCCGACTTGGCCAAAGATTCACTTTAAAACAATTTTTACTCTGATTAATGCATACATGAGTAAATATTGGTCTTGGTATGGTAAAAATGAAATTAGGCTTCTTAAAAATTTTTCAAAAATACATACTGTTAAATATTCTTTAACTACAATAAGTGCCACATCGGCATTAGAAATTATATTACAATCTTTAAATATAGGTAAAGGATGTGAAGTCATAGTTCCGGCTTATACTTGGATTTCTACTGTTACTGCAGTGGCAAGAACCGGAGCAACTCCCGTCATTGTTGACATAGATCCTCAAACCTTATGTATTTCTACTGATAAAATTGAAGAAGCTATTACGGAAAAAACAAGAGCAATTATTCCTGTTCATTTATTTTCGGCTATGGCAGATATGGATAAAATAGATGAAATAGCAAAAAAATATAATTTGAAAGTTGTAGAAGATTGTGCACATGCTCATGGAGCTTTATATAATAATAAGGGAGCCGGTTCACTTTCTGATGCCGGAGCATTTAGTTTCCAACAATCAAAACTTATGAGTGCAGGTGAAGGAGGTATGATTGTTACTAATAACAGAAATATTGCAAATATTTGTGACTCTATTATTCATATCGGATGGAGTAGGTTTAACAGAATTGCGAATCCTCCAAAAGATATAATTTGTTCTAAATATGTACTTTCTGAATTTCAAACTGCTATATTAGCAGATTGGTGTGATTATATAGAAGCAGAAACATATAAACGTATTAAAAATGCTGAATTGTTAGAATCTTTACTTTCTGATGTACCTTCTATACGTTTTCAAAAAACCTCTATCGGAACTACAAGACGCAGTTACTATTATTTTGTATTTATGTTAAATCTTGATAAGATAAAAGAAGGTATATCAAAATATAATATAATTGATGATTTGAAAGAAAGAGGATTATATTCAGAAAATGGATGGGGTGTTCCTGTTTATAAAAATGAGTTATGGAATTTAAATATTGATACGTATAGAAAATTTGATACAAGTATTGCTGAAAGAATTAGTATGAAAGAAGTGATATGTTTACCACATCCTCTTTTGTTAACGAATAAAAAAAATATTATAAATGCAGCTAATATTATTAAAAAAGTTTTAGATAAATATCAGAGATAACTATGTTAAAATTTAAAATTTTTAAGAAAAAAATGTACAAACTTATACAATTAGAAATACATCTTACGGATCATTGTAATCTAAATTGTAACAAATGCGGTCATTATGCTAATTTTGTCGATAAAGAGATTTTTACGGATATAAAACAACATATTCAAGATATAAATGAACTTTCAAAAAAAATTTATTATTATTATATTAAACTAATGGGTGGTGAGCCTTTATTACATCCTGATATTGTTCAATTTATTATTGCAACAAGAAAGGCTTATCCAAGATCTAGAATTAGTATAGTTTCAAATGGAATTCTTTTACCTAAAATGGGTGATGATTTTTGGAAAGCTGTTGTTGATAACAATATAGTTATAGAATTATCAAAATATCCGATTTTGGGAAATAAATTTAGTGAACTTTTAGATTTAATAGATGATAAAAAAGCAATTTTAGGACAAATTGCACTAAAAAAAAGGTTTTATGATAAATTAAATGTAAATGGTACTTCTGACAAATTTAAATCATTTAAATCATGTAATTCATATTTTGTTAATCAATTATGGCATTCAAAACTTTATACTTGTATGGCTTGTTATCGTGAATATTACAATAATAAATTTAAAACTCAAATTGTATTACCTACCGGTGTAGATATATATAAAGCCTCCGCAAAAGAAATTTATGAAAAATTAAATAAGCCTAATGATGGTTGTCGCTTTTGTAATACTCAAAGTGTTGAATATTTATGGTCACAGTATAATCCCAAAACAAACTAATTGGAATATTTTCCTCCTGTTATTTTTTTCCTCCAATAACTAACATATTGTTGTCTATAGTGTTCTTTAAGCAATTTTCTGTTTTGTAAAATTGAGGTATAATTTTTCTTTGTGCCATCTTTTTCTTGTTCTTCCCCCCCCCCAACATAATTTTTAACATCTAAAATTTGTGTATTTACTAAATTAAGTATAGAACTTATAGTTATAAGCCCATTTCCAAATGCACAACATAATAATTTATCTTTTTTTATGCTTTTATCCAGCGATTGAATTGTTATGGGTATTGAACACATAGTATTATTCCCATAGGTTTCAAATGCTTTGTATGGTACCTTATTCTCATCATTAATATCAAATCCCGCATTAGCAGCAACTGCCTGAATTATTTGTTTATTTGCTTGATGCAGGCAAAGAGCTCCTATTTCATCTTTTTCTATTTTAGCAAAATTCAACACTTCTTTTATATTTTCAGGTACAACTTTAACCGTAAAATCAAAAACAGATAACCCATCGGTAAACGGATCTAACAAATTGACTTCTTTACCTGTAGACATTATCACCTTTTCTTTTCTTATTTTTGATATAAATTCAAAATCTTCATCATCACATAAATCTAACTTAAATCTTGCACCACTAAATTGCCTGATTATTGATTCAAAACCATCACTTTTTGTTTTTATTGAAAAATAAGAATTAATCGCTTTTTCACTATATTCGAGTAAAGTAGCTGTACCTGCATCTCCAAAAATTGGAGCAAGATTCCTATTATCAATTGGAGTTCTTACAGAA
Source organism: Candidatus Gastranaerophilales bacterium (assembly GCA_947588785.1). Lineage (GTDB taxonomy): Bacteria > Cyanobacteriota > Vampirovibrionia > Gastranaerophilales > Gastranaerophilaceae > Avigastranaerophilus. Next base: position 10,717 of record CANPZN010000017.1, on the reverse strand, counting down.
GGTGTATCTGCATTTAAAAGTAAAACCTTTTTATGTATTTTACTTTCAATCATTTGAGAAACCATGTATAACCCAAATACCCACCCGGCACAACCTTGATTTATATCGGTTGCAATACAATCTTCACTCAATCCTAATTTATTATGAATATAATATGCTGTCGAAGGTTCATTGACATCAGGTTGCTGTACAACATAAATTAACGCATCAATCGATTTTTTATCTATATTCATATCCTTTATAAGATTTTCAGCCGCTTCTATTGCTAATTCAGACGGAGTTGTTTTCCAATCGCATACTCTTCTTTTATAAAACCCCACCATTTTTCTCAGACGATCAACTTTTTTTATACTGTTATCATAATATTGTATTTCATCATAAATATTTATTTCATCTTTAGGTACTACTGAACTAATTCCTAATATTTTAGCGTGTTTAAATAATTTTGATACCATAAAATCCTCATATAAGTTAATCTATTGTTGCATTTTACCGTTGACTTTTTTAATTATAATATAAAAATATTCTTAAATATATTATTTAATACTATTTCTATATTCGTTTAGCAGCTTAGTAAAATTTATATTTTTATCATCTAATTGATGTTCATTAATTCGTTCAGTTGATTTATATATATAACCCGGAATTTTTCCATATTTTCCATATATTTTTTTTAAATATGCATATATCGGGTATTTTGTTAAGTTATGAATATCTGATGGAGCAATATCTTTTGTAATATATTTTTCTAGAAATGGCATTTTTTCTACAGGTAAAATTGCAGTTTCATTGTTTTTTGCATAATAAACATATGTTGACTCTAATATATATAAATTTATCTTATTATGATTATTGTAATTTTTATATCTATTAAATGCGTCTTCATAGTCAAAATTTAAGTCACAAACCAAAAATATTATTAATAATATAATCAAACCTTTAATATATTTATTAGACTTTTCGGAAATATATATTATTATTTCATAAGTTAAATAAAATAAAGTTAACAAGTCATATACGGCCGTAAATTTAAAATATGTTACCCAGTATTGATTTTGATTTTCACTTAAATCTCTTATAAAAATTAGAGTAAAGAAAAAAATAAGCATACTAAGAACAGATATTGAAATTATATTTTTTTTATTACTGTTTATTTTAAAGAATGGCAAGTATGATAATATTATTAAACCTGCTAAACATATAAAATATTTATTCATAATAATATGATCATAATAACATTTGAAAAAAGGAATAATTCGTTCTTGTACAGACAATATTGAACTGTATAATTCGCTATATCCTACACAAGGTCTATCAGCAAGACCTACTCTTAAATAGAACGGATTATAATACAGTAAAGTTCCGATTAAAAAAAATATTAAAAGAATAAAAATAGATTAATAAATATAATTTTCCCGGAGAATCTTTTAGTTTTTTAACAGACCTTCGCAAAGCAAAAATCTCCCCAATGGTATTACTTCACAATAATTTGACAATGATTTTAAAAAACATCCGTTTTCGCAGAAACCTCCAGAAAGATATATTTTATCAGGCTTTTTTGCAAAATTCCAAGCATTAAATGCAATTCCATGAATAAATTTAGAAATAGCAGTTTTTGCATCACTCCCTTTTGCTATGTCATCCATTATCTTTTCCAAACCAAAAATTCCGCAAGTTATAACATATTTTTCAATATTAAACTCCAAGTCTTTTACATTTACCGAATAAAATTTTAAAAGCATTTCAATAGTTGCACCAGTTGAACTTGAACAGGAATTATTCCAATCTAAATCTTTAAATTTATCATTTTTATATAATGCCCACTTTGAATCCCGGCTTCCCATATCAAGTATCAGTCCATCCGTATTTATTTTTTTTCTAAACCCTTCTATTAATGATATAACCTCATTTTCATAGTTCTTTTCAGAATTTAGCATTAATTTTGACATATGCCCTGTTGCTTTATCAAATTTAAAATCAATATCTTTTAAATTGTTTGATGGAATAACATAATAATTAAAACCGTTTTCACACTTTATAAAATATGATGAAAACTTTTTCATTTTATTTTCATTACTATTCTCAACTATTTTAGACCAGGTTGTTCCGGCATCAAGTACTATCATCTTAACCTCAAAAATGCTTCAATTTTAGCTCTGGTAGAGTTTGTTGCAACATCATCTATATCAATATAAAGCCCGTTATATTTATCAGCTAAGTATTTAGCTAATTGAGCTTTAGAACAAAATGATTGAGAATAGAATACAGTCGGAACATCTTTATCTACATACATTTCAAGTTCAATGTCCGAAGGTGTTCCGGCTTCAACACATCTACTCCACCCGTAAATATGTGTTTCATCAGGAAATAATTCCAACAATGAAAGGTCATTTGGCGGTACTCCCCAAAAACCGAATTTTGCTTTACAAGGTGTTAAAATCGGATTTTGAGATTCATAAATATCTTTTGTTATCAGTTCTATTTTTTGCCTCAAAGGTAAGTTTGATGTCGAAATTTTAACCTCACGTCTGTAGGAAAAATCCTCAAATATACTTTTTACCACATTAAATCCTAAATCTTTTAAGACCTCATAAGCGAACCATCCGCTGTCGCACTTATCCTTTCCTATTGGTGCCAATATAACAAGAAGTTCATCTTTATAGTGAAAAGCAGCGTTTATAATATTTTTTATTATTGTACAATATGATTCCGGAAGAATATCCTGCTTTTCAAAGCCATAATCAATATCAAAATCAACCCAAAGTGCATTTTGATATTTCTTTTTATACTCATTTATTAATTCAGGATGAGGATATCCCCAAAAACCTATTATATTTTTCATACTCATAAATAAATTATAATATAAATGTTTTTTATATTATAATTTATTTATGCAGGAACTATTTGAAAAAACTCTGAATACACAAGAAATATATAAAGGCAAAGTTTTTAAAATAACCCGTGATAATGTAGAACTTCTTGGAGGTATAAAAACAATACGTGAAGTTGTACATCATAACGGTGGTGTTGTAATAGCCGCAGAAAAAAATGGTAAATTATTAATGGTACGTCAATTTCGTTATCCTACAAAAGAAGTTTTATATGAACTACCTGCAGGAAAACTTGATAAAGATGGTGAAAATATAATAGATGCAGCTAAACGTGAGCTTGAAGAAGAAACAGGACATATTGCACAAACCTGGGAGTCTTTAGGTTATATATGGACATCACCCGGATTTTGCTCCGAAAAACTATACCTCTTTAAAGCCTCAAATTTAACTTTCAAAGGTCAGCATTTAGATGAAGGAGAAATTTTAGACTACTTGGAAATTGATAAAAATGAAGTTTTTGCGATGGTAAAAAATGGAAAAATCAATGATTCTAAAACTATATCGACACTTATGAGGGCATATAAATTATGATAAAAATGGTTGTAACAGATATTGACGGAACCATATATACTCCCCAAACAGGTATAAAACAAAATACTAAAGAGTGTTTAAAAGATCTATGCAATAAAGGAGTAATTGTTGCAATTGCAACGGGAAGAACATATGGAAGTGCTAAATCCGTAGCTGACAATATAGGAATAAAATGTCCTTTAATATGTTATCAGGGAGGATTGATAAATTCTTATGAAGGCGAAATTCTTAATGTTAAATATTTAAATCCTGATATAGCAAATGAAATAATAGATGATTTTAGGAAAAGGGAAATTCACCTTAACGTCTATGTTGAAGATAAGTTATATGTTGAAAATGATGATGATTATATAAAAGATTATATCGGAGATAAAGGAATAGATTATTTTAAAGTTCAATCATTTAATGAACTGGATTTTTCCAAGTTAAATAAACTTTTGGCTATAAGATATGACAGTCAATTTATAGATAATCTTATTGAAGAATTAAGAAAAAAATATCCTTCAATATATACAGTAAAATCACATGATTATTTCTGTGAAATAGCTAACAAAGAAGCAACTAAAGGTAATGCCATAAAGTTCCTTGCAAATAAATACGGTATAAAAACAGAAGAAGTATTAGCCATTGGTGATCAAAATAATGATATAGATATGATAAAAACTGCAGGAATAGGTATTGCAATGGGAAACGGAACAGAACAAATAAAGAAAGAAGCTGATTTTATAACAGATTCCGTTGATAATGACGGATTCATAAAAGCAATAAAAAAATTTATTTAATAAATTACATAAAATAAAAGGGATAAAATATGTACAGAATCGGACAAGGTTTTGATATACATAAATTGACAGAAGGAAGGAAATTAATACTCGGTGGTATAGAGATCCCTTATTCTAAAGGATTATTAGGACATTCAGATGCAGATGTATTAATACATGCAATAATAGATGCAATGTTCGGAGCATTAGCCCTCGGAGATATAGGTACACACTACCCTGACAATGATGAACAGTACAAAAATATAAGCAGTATCATATTATTAAAAGAAACATATAATATAATAAAAGAAAAAGGATACAAAATTAATAATATTGATAGTTCCATTCTTGCCCAAGAACCTAAAATGAAACCATTTATTCCTTTAATAATAAACAATTTATCAAAAGAACTTAATATTTCTGCTGATAAAATATCAATAAAAGCAAAAACAATGGAAGAACAAGATTCTGTAGGAGAAAAAAAATCAATAGCCGTTCATGCCAATGTTTTGTTAGTGAAAGAGATGAAGGAGAACATATGAAAATCAATTCAATAAAATATAATCAATCATTTGGAAGAATTATACCGGTAAAATCTGATACAAATCCTATTGCACAATTAATTTATCAACCTCAAATTGATTATTCTACAATGCAATTAAGCAAAGTATTAAATGATAAACATTCTGATTTATATACACCCGGGGAAGAAACTAAAATAAAAAATTTCTTTAAACAAACACTTGGTGACTATAATGGAAAAAACGGTATCGTTTTTAAAAAACTTAAAAATAATACCCTTGTATTATTATCAGGTAAAGATGCACAATCAATTAAAAAGTTAGAAAAAGAATATGAACAAAAAAGAGCTGAAATTAATAAAAGAAAAAATCTAAATAATAATAAAAAAGCTAAAGAAAAACAAAATTTAAATATTAAATTTTTGCATAAATTAAACAAACAAATAATGGAAAAAATTGAAGACGGAAAAGATAACAGGAATGAAAGTTCTTTTGAATTAACAAATACAATGTTGAATCCTGAAAGTTTAACAAAAGAACAAAAACAGGGACATAAACCCATAATATCAAAATTTAATATTTTAGCTTATTCAAGTATTGTCCAAACAAATAACTTAATGACTGATGGTCATATTATAGAATCCAATGATATAAATGATGACAATCAACAAATTAATCAAGTTCAAGATATAATATATGATTCACAGATTCTAACATTATAATCTAATAAATAATAATTAAGTTTCTCACAAATGGATTAGCCATTTTAGGTTGTATATCCTATTACAGCATACTTCGTCGGAATAAAATATTGTCCGAAAAAATTTCGCTCACATTCCTTATTGCGAAATTTTAAAGTGGCGTTTTTAAAAGGTGAACAACTTTACGGTTGCGACACCAGATTAAATTTAAATTAATATTCTGAAATAGAAATATTAGTAACACCATTATTTCGTGCTTCATCCATTAATTTTACAACAGCACCATGAGTAGCATCGTTTTCTGTTAAAATCAACAATCCATCAGGATTTTCTTTTGCACTTAAAGCAATAGAAGCTCCTATTTCAGAAGGAGAAATTTCCTGCTCGTTAAGAAAATATTTATTATCATTAGTAACAACAACTTTAACTAATTTAGAATCCTTTATTTCATCTTTAACTTCAATCATATTAGGAACAGCAAGATTTAAACCTTGTTGATCTAATAAAGGAGCAATCACCATCATAATAATTAATAAAACTAAAAATATATCAGTTAAAGGGGTAATATTTATTTCATTAAAAGTTTTTCGCTGTCCTGACATTTGAGATTTCCTTATTCTTCCCAATCATAATTTATATTATTTACGCTGTTAATATTGTTATCAATCGGCTTAGATTCAACAGGTGATTCCGTATTATCCTGAAGTTTTTTTTGTTCTTTTTTAGAAAGCGGTTCTCCTGCCAATATCAATTTTGCAAATTGTGCTTGTTGAGCAGCCTTCATAATTTTTTGAATTTCACTACTTTTTACATCACTATCAGCTTTAACAACAACTTCTTCTTTTTCTAAGGACGGTTTCAAAGATTCTAATTCGGAGACCAAAGAATCAGAAGAAATCGGACGACCATTAATATAGAATTGCCCTTGTTTAGTAACCGAGATTTCCGCATTTTTTTGTTCGATAGAAACACCGCTGTTTATTTCAGGAATATTAATATCAGTATCCACTGTTTGAAAAGAAGGTGCAATTACCATCATAATAATTAACAAAACTAAAAATATATCAGTTAAAGGAGTAATATTTATCTCGGTAAATAAATTTTTATTTTTTGAACTTGAAAATGCCATATTTTCTACCTATACTAATGCCTTTACTTGAGTTTTTTCTTCAGAATCAGTGAAACTTAAGAATAATAATTTTATCAATTGAAAATCATCTTCAAACCGTTTAACTGTAGCTTGGAAAAGGTTATATAATACTACAGCAACAATAGCAACACCAAGACCAAAGGCAGTAGCGATTAATGCGGAACCGATTCCCATAGCAACAGCAGCAGATTGATTTCCTTGCGAAGCTAAATCTTGGAATGTATATAATATTCTAACAACAGTACCAAACAAACCAAGGAAAGGACAAACACCACCTATAGTACCTAAAATAGTAAGATGACTTTCAAGTTTTCTTGTTGCAAGATTTGCAGAGATATCAAAAGAACGAGAAAAACCTTGTTTTTGTTCTGAGAAAATACGTACTGCCTCTTCAGCTACTTCACCTATTACACCGCCGAGTTGAATACTTTGGTTTTTAGCTGAATCCAAACGATTATTAAGTAATTCTGATTTTAAAGATCTTATAAATTTAACAACATCACGTTTATTTTTATTATAGAAACTAAACCTGTTAATAGCAACGGCAAGAGTTAAAATTGAACACACTAAAATTGGTAATAATACAGGCCAGTCCATTTTAATTGAAGTTAATAATAATTCCATAATTTATTTCCTCTTTTCTATTATTTTCTTATCTCAATACCCTAGTACATTGAAGCCCCAAGAACGTTATAATCGAATGTAAATTGAATATCAACACTATCGCTTCTGTATTCAGGCGGTAAAGGTTTAAATGGTGCAGTTAGTTTAACGGCATTGATTGCAGCTTTATCCGCTTCAGCAAGTCCTGATGATTTTTGAACATTAACACTCAATAATCTACCGTCTTTACTTATCTTAAACAATAAAATAACACGTTTACTTTCATTTCCTTTTGGAGGATCCCAATTCATTTTTATACGTCTTTGCAATTCTTTCATATAAGGCCCGAAATCAGGTTCTTTAATTGCATCTATTCCGGGAGTTCCATTTGGATTACCGGGGCCGGGATTACCGACATTATTACCTTGTCTTGAAGAATTTCCGCCGGTGGAAGAGAATCTTCCGTCGGGAGAACCTCCTTGATTATTATATCTACTTGATTGTGTAGGAGAAAAATTAGGTGAAGGAGTAGAATTTTTACTCATAGAACTTTCTGAAGTTGATCCTCCTTTTGGCCCTGGTGCAACAGGAACTGACGGCTGACTTATTGCCGGTATTGCTGATGGTTTAGGTATCGGTATGTTAAAATTAGATTTTGGTATTGTAGTCGGAGAAGGCATTATAGGTGCCGGAACAGGTTTTGGTGCAGGAGCTTTAGGTTGAGGCTTCTGTTGCAGTTCATTTTTAGGTTCTTGTGGTTTTATTTGTTCCTGTTTTGGTGTTTCAACTTTTTGTTGTTGTACTTGTGGTTTTGGCTGTTGTTGTACCGGTTGTTTTGGTTTTTGCGGAGGTTTCGCAGGCTGTGCCGGAGCCTGTTTTGCAGGTTGTTTTGATGTTTCCTGTTTTTTGGGAGCTGCTTTCTGAGGTAATGATACAGGACGTTTTGGATCATGTTTTCCGCCGGCCTGTGAATTTTTATCAGCTCTATTTTTCGTATTCTTATCTATTGGCGGAGCTTCTTTTTCTACAAGCACAAACTCTATATCTTTTGGTTTTAATTCCGGTTTTTTAAATAAATCAAAATCAATTCCAAGTAATTTTAATACAAAAGACACCATAAACAATACTAAAATTATTACCGGATGTAATATAAATGCAGTTATTAATGCCTTTTCAAACGAAATTTCATTCTTATCAGCCCTTATTACTGCCGGAATTTCATAAATTTCGTTTATCTTATCATTTTTCGGTTTAATATTATTATTTTGTAATACAGACATTCCCTAAATTCCCATTTGCTGAATATTGTAACAAAAAATCTTTAATAAAACAAATAGCCTGTTTACTATCTAATATGGATTATTAGAAGAAAAAGTCAGGTGTTGTTTCAATATTATATCAAAATCAGTATTCTGTGTAATTGCTATTTTAGAATTCATTTTTGATTTTAATATTCCTGAATCATCATCAGTTTTTATTGCGGCAGAAACAGGTATGATCTTTCCGTATGGAGTTATAATATTAAGACATCTAATATTAATTTCCGCTTGTTTTTTAGTACTTCCTTTTGCTACATCTATTACAGTAGCATTTAATTTACTGCCTTGAGGAATGATCAAAATATTATGATAATAGAAATCCGATGGCAAATAGAAAGCAACAGAATCACCTTTATTCAATGTTTCAGAATTAATAGAATTCAATAATTTTACCGTAAAAATCGTATTTGCAGGAACTAATACGGTATAATCTCCATAATCAATATTACTGTAACCTTGAGATACATAATTTCCATCCGCAAAAGTAATATTTGATATACTTATAAAAAATAAAACTAATAAAATTTTATAAAACATAAATCCCTCAATTATTGATTTTAACATCATTTTCCAATATAACAAATAATTCCGCTCCTGGTTTTACAACCGTATGTTTTCCCATTTCAAGAACATTTAACGGTGCGGCTTGTAAAAAAGGTCGCATCGAACTTGAATAATGCGGAACTTTTCTATAATACGTGCTGGAAGTCATTTTACCACCCAAATAATTATCATTTTCACTATATATATGACCTTTTATTTTATATACTTTTTTATCAGGTGTTATCATTTTTGTTATTAATACTTTTATTGCCCCGTCACGACCTTCAACAGGTTCTAAAACATCTTCAATTTCTCCATAAATTTTCGTATTGGCAGGTACAACATTTGTTTCGTATATATACATATCCTGTAGATTAAGAAAACAAATTTCATCCCCGATATCAGCACTCAATGATGAAAATTCTTCGGTTACCAATACTTTTAAAAATGTCCCCTGTCTTATTTGAACTGAAGTTTCGTTTTCATCTGCATAAATTTTTGAAGTTACAGACATAAAAAAGATTAATATTAAAACTAATACATTTTTTAATAGCATAGTGTTATTTTACCATAAATATAACTAAACTTTATTATACACTTAATGAATGTAGAAATTAAATCAAATTTTGATATAATTCAAGTATGAATATTTATATAACAAGTTTAGCCAGCGGTGACGGAAAAACAATTATTTCTGCGGGAATTGCTGCTGTTATGCAATCTTTAGGCTATAATACCGGTGTATATAAACCGATTCAAATTAATTCCATCGACAAAGGAGAATATTTAATTTCGCCGGACTTAGCCTTTGTAAAAATGGTAGATCCGTATATAAAAACTCATTCAACTTATATGTTTAAATCAAAAGCCGTTCCGATTGCAGCTGCAGCATTAGAACACTCAAAAATCAATATTGCTGAAATTTCTAAAGATTATAACATTTTAACAAAACAAACAGATATGCTTATCACTGAAGCCTGCGGAAATTTAATGACACCTTTAAATAATGATACTTTTTCATATCATATTCCTATTGCTCTTAATATACCAATAGTTATAATTGCCAATCCATCATTTGATTCGGTTGCTCATTTTATAAATGAACTTAATATTTCTAAAACACTGGGGCTTGATATTGGCGGAATAATTATAAATAGATTCTCTGTCTACTCTGATAGTCTTGAAACTAAAACTTTTCCTAATTTAATTGAAAAATATTCGGATGTCAAAATTTTAGGCTTAATACGAAATTTTAAAGGAAAAAGTGTTAAAACAAATATCTTAATTAATGAGATATTAAACGGTATTGAACTTGAATCTCTATTTAGAATTAAAATACCTAAATTAAATATTTAATCCAGCGTCGCAACCTTGTGCTTGCTCTCTTGAAATTTGCTGTCTTGGGGCTTGTCATTCGCTCGCTACCGCTGTAGCTCATTTCAGCCCCTTCTCTACTCGGGTTCACTTCGTTTCACCCTTTCGCAAATTTCGCTCTCTTGAAATTTGCTGTCTTGGGGCTTGTCATTCGCTCGCTACCGCTGTAGCTCATTTCAGCCCCTTCTCTACTCGGGTTCACTTCGTTTCACCCTTTCGCAAATTTCGCTCTCTTGAAATTTGCTGTCTTGGGGCTTGTCATTCGCTCGCTACCGCTGTAGCTCATTTCAGCCCCTTCTCTACTCGGGTTCACTTCGTTTCAC
>CANPZN010000016.1 GCA_947588785.1 Candidatus Gastranaerophilales bacterium | reverse complement strand
ATCTATATATTATCAAAAAAAATTATATTGTAAAGTTTTTTTTATATTTTTTATTTTTTCTTGCATAATCTTATAATCGTTATATTTTTTACAAGTATTTTTTTCTTGTGTGGAGTAAAACTACACCTACTCTGACAATAATTTTGATTCTATTAATTTAATTCTGTCAAATGCTTCAATCTCTAACCCCATTTGCTCCCCTATCATTTTTGAATATATATATAAATCATATATTTTTTTCAAAAATTCTTTATTTTTACTCATTCTAATATATGCTGATATTTCCAAATCTATACACGTATGCTTAATTCCACTTTCAACATTCCTTTCCATATAAGCATTCAATTCATTCTTATTTGTATTAATCCCTGGGATCATAATATATTTCGTTTTTACTAATGTTGGCTCTTTTTGATTTTCTACATATTTTGCTATATTTTTCCATACATTCTTATGCTTATCGGTCAATTTTATCTTTTTATATGTTTCTTTTATTCCTGAATCTACTGAAACTAATATATTAACAATCGATTTCTTTAAACCCAATTCTATATATCTATTATATCTTATTGCATTTGTTAAAACTCTTACTGGTCTTATATTATTCTTTATTAATATTTTTAATGTCTTATCAAAATCAGAAGTAATTGTCGGTTCTCCACCAGCTATTGTTATATCCGAATTATTTCTTAAATATCTTTTCTCTATCAGATCTTTTATTAATGGATATATTCTATATTCTTTTTCCTTTTTATGCTCTTTTCTATCACAATAAATACAATTTGCATTACATTTTATCCAATTATTTATATTTATCGAATTTATATAATTTTCACTATCCCATTCTCTTTTTTCAAGATATATACACCCCTTACATTGTTCTATAATACCTCCACGCTTTTGTATTTCCCTCAATCGAGATGTAATTTGAAAAAAATTTTCCCAGTTTATTCTTTCTCCACGATAATTTGGAAACAAAACTAATTTAGATGTTATGTTATCTTTACTGACTCTACAACATAAATTTATTGAACTAATCTGTGCATCAAAACCATGCTCAATAATATTACAACTTATATATTCATTCTCTTCACAATGTAACATATTACTCTATCATCTGCCGTTTAGCTTAATTTTTTTTTCTTAAGCTCTTTTGTTTTTTTCTATTTTCAAAATTAAAAATGGATACAAAATGGATATAAAAAATTAGTGAAGTTGGTAGAGATAAGCTGATGAAGGGAATCGAACCCTTGACCTATTGATTACGAATCAATTGCTCTACCTACTGAGCTACATCAGCTTACTATTTCTTTAATTAAGTATATCATAAGTATTTAATTATTCAAATCTTTAATATGACTTCTCATATTGATTACTAAATACAGTATCACCTTCTCAGCCGACAGTCTTTTAATTTGCTGGTTCTCCAATTAGTGCTTCACTACACTTCGTTTGTCGTTCAGCTCGCCCGTTCTTGCTCGGGTTGATTTTATTTTTGTTTTTTTCCCCCCCCCGCCCCATTCCATTTCGCAAATTTCTTTTGCTTAAACTTGGTATAGCGGCACATTTAAAATTTGATCTAAGTTGTTTATATTTGTCTTAAAGTTCTTTTCGCACAATCCTGCCATTCGTTCACTTTTGGTTTGTATTCATTTAGGGTCTCCCTAAGAGGACTTTGTCTGTAGGAAATTTCGCTAATCCATTTTATATCGAATTTTCAGGCAATCATCAGTTTCTGTTCTTGTCGTTTACAAGCCCTTTGTATCGTCTAGCGTATTCTTTCACTAGCCCTTACAAATAATGTCTTTAATCTATTTCTTTATATATCGTTCAATTAAATTTGTTGTATTTGAATTAATTACATTATTTATTACAGAAGTATTAACAGTTGCTGCATTCGTTTTATCTTTTGGTAATCTATCCTTTAATGGTTTTTTCCCGGTTAACAATCGCATAAATTTAAAATATTTACCCGTAAATCCCGTTCTGGATTCATTTTTTTCATCTATTTCCTGCAACTCTTCATAAGTTTTTCTTCCTATTGGCATTCCAATAGATTTTCTTGTTAAAATTTCCGTCGTTAATGTATTTGGAACTGCTACAGCCGTCATACCTTTTAATGAACTATTGTATGTTGCCCTGAATGTCGCATTAAACCAGTTTATAAATAATGTTTGATAGAATAAAGCACTTAATCTCTGGATAATACGCTCATTTGCTGTTTCTTTTGCTCCTTCTACATCTTCCCCATTTGATTTCAACATAACCATATTATAATTATCCGCAACCAAAAATGCTGATGTAACTGCAGATGAAGCCAATTTTGACATCATTGCTAAATCCGTATTTTTATTACTCGATTGAGTTACGCCATTAAATGATTTTTCAACAGCTGTATTTACATATATCATTAACTTCTTCTTAGCTTTTTCCACAGCTTTTTTCGCTTTTTCAATCTCTTGGCTACTTAACCCTCCATTTAATGCACGTTCATATGTTTCTACTGCTTTTCTATATGGTTTTGTTTGTTTATTTAATTGTTCCATTGCATTTACGAAAATAGTTTGACTTATTTTTCCGGTTTTTGGTGATTTTTCTCCATATATTTCCGTAACTACTCTATGTATTCCTTTTTCAAATTTTGTTAATTCCGCTTTTCCTAAAACAGCCTGAGCCGCCTTCTTTTCTATTGGTGATACCATTATATTTATTATATTGCTTGTTAGTTTGAATGGTAATTTTGCTGCTGACATTATAAATTTAAATGGCTGTGTCACTATGTCAACAAATGGTTTTAATTTCGTTTCCATTTGAATCGGCGTTGATTTAACATTTTTACTGATCGCATCAGTAATTGCTTCTATAAATCCTTCAAATTGTGTGCCATTTATATTGTTTTGTTTATTCTGTATTATTTCTTGTGCTCTTTGAGCTACATATGTAAATTTATTTTCCGCTATGTTTCCTGTCTCCATTTTTATTGCGGTATTTATCGATTCTGAAATACTAATAATTTCGCTCTCAGTTAAATTTACACCATTTGATTTTAATTTATCTATTGCTGACGTAATTATATTTTTTACATTCTCTTTCGGTAATGAAGATTTGAAGATTTTTATACTTCCATCACTCATTTCTTTTGCATATTTTTCTTTTATAAATTCATGTCCTTGGGCAATTTCCTTACAGCCTGAATCTTTTAAACTCTTTGTTATTTGATTAAAATTTTCACGACTTATTGTAAAATCTTTAAATGCTAGCGGATTATATATTTTATTTTTACAGAATTCTCCTACCTTTTTTATTCCTTTTATTATCGAAGAATTTTTTGTAAATGAACTATTTTTCAAGAAACTTAATGTAAAACCTGCAGTTATTAATAAAGCTACTCCATTTTTAAATGTTTTAAAGTTTATTAATGCCTTTTTTGGTTCTTCTTTCTTTACTTCAGTTATCGGCTTATTTTCTTCACCTTTGAAACTTGTAAATACACTCGGCTCATTATTAAATATAGATACTTGATTATTCGATTTATCTTTATCTGTTATAACTTGTGTTTTCTGTTTTTTCTCAGTTCTATTTTTATCTTTTATTCTCTTTTCTTCATTTCTCTTATTATACTCTTTCGCCTTATCTTTTGATAAGAAAAATATTGGCTTACCTAATCGTTTTCTTGAAGAAGTTTCAGAAAATAATACTGTTAATGCTGAAGTCAATGGTGTAAACCATGGTATTGTATTTACTTGCTTTGTAAATGCTCCAAACGTTAGTAATTGTATATATGCTGTAGTAAATACCCTTGATATTTCTTGTTTCCTTCTTTCATTGGCTTCTTTTTTCGACATTTCTTTTTTATCACCGCATAATACGGAAAGATTGTATGCATCATTAGCCAAGAATGCTACGGGAATTAATCCGGTTACTATTCGATTTAACGGTCGCTCATATGCGGTATTGAAATTCCCCGTATGTTTATCAAAAAATTTATTACTTACTTTATATAAATTTTCTTTTATATACTCATTTGCTTCTTTTACTACCTTTTTAGCTTCCGGTGTATCATCTGCATTATTCAGCATATCTATTAATTTTTCAGGTTCTATGCCTTTTTCTTTTGCATAATTTGTGATAACGCTCTTTGTTTTATCAAAAATTCCTTTTATCATATCAGTTTTTGAATCAAGTTCATTTAACTTCCTCGGAATTCTCAATAATGGCTTATTATATATCTTTTTTGCACCTTTAGCTAATGCAGGAATTGACTGAACTCGTTTTAATACCCAGCTAACTCCATACAATGGCAACATGGTAAATGGGAATATAATATTTTCTACCAGTGATTTTCCTATAGTTTTCGGTTTTATTGAAGAAACTCCCTCTTCTAATATGAAACGGGAGTTTCTTTTTAATATATCTGATGTAGTTACTAATTTACCTACTTTTTGACCTAATCTTTCACCTACATTTCCATAATGTTGAGAGAACACATTTAAAATTTTTCTGTCTGCTTCTGATATTATTGTTGCAGCCCCGCCTTTAAAACTCATTCCATTTGATATATCTTTACCTTGACCTGAAGCCCTTAGCTTTTGCTTCCTATACTCGTACACTCTACTTCCTGGTTTTATTATATTCATTTTTTTCCCTTTTTAAAAGCTAGGTTTACAATTTTGAATTTCTTTTCCACATGCTTTAAAAATTCAAATTTTATTTTTTGCCATAAAAAATACAAAATGTAACAATTTGTATTTTTTATTCAGGATATCTTGATGTTGCACTTAACAGCATTTTTGCCAATTTTTCAGCTCCTTCAAAGCCTCTTTCTCTTATTTTTTGTGCCGATTTCTCTACATTATATGAAACAAATTGATGTTTTATCGTATAACTATTTTCTTTTTCATTTATATCCATTAACACATAACAAGATTTAGGGTCTTGACTAAACGGACGCCCTACACTTCCGACATTTATTACTGTTTGATTAGTATTTGTTTGATATCCGCAAGGAACATGTGTATGACCGCAAAATATTACATCTGCGGTTGTACCTTTTATCATTTCTTCAACTTCTTTAATCGGCATATCCGGGTATATATTTTCATTATTCCTTCTCGGTGAACCATGTACCATCATTATTTTTATTCCGTTTATTTCAATTTGCATTTGAGACGGAAGTTTTTCCAAAAACATCTTTTCTTCTTTTGTTAATATTTCACTATCTGCCAAATATGCACTTGCCATTACCACATTTGTCTTTAAAATTTCATTATATGTATCAAACGAAAATACAGACAACATTTTGTCTGTATTTCCTTGTATTATTTTAAAATCTTTTGTTTCTATAAGAGATTTTATTTTGTCTATTGTTGCTGAAGGCTCCGGGCCTGCCATTACTATATCCCCAAGACACAATATCTTATTACATTTTTTCTTTTCTATATCTACAAGCACACTCTTTAATGCTTCTAAATTTCCATGTATATCCGAAATTACTGCTATCTTCATTTTATATCCCTAATTTCTTTTCATGCTAATATTATTTTAACAGGAATTATTAAATCATGATACAAAGAAGAATTTCAAAACAAATACAAATCGGTAATGTTAAAATTGGTGCGAATGCTCCAATTTCTGTTCAATCAATGACTAACACCGATAGCAGAGATATAAATTCTACCTTAAAACAAATTTACAATTTATATGAAATAGGGTGTGACCTTGTCAGGCTCGCTATTTTAAATGCAGATGCCGCTGATGCTATTAAACAAATTAAAAAAAAATCGCCGATTCCGCTTATTGCTGATATTCATTTTGACTACCGTTTAGCTATAAAATGTATTGAAAATGGAATTGACGCACTTAGAATTAATCCGGGTAATATCGGAAAAGAAGAACATACAAAAAAAGTTGTAGCCTTGGCTAAAACCAATAATATCCCTATCAGAATCGGAATTAACGGCGGCTCTTTAGAAAAAGATCTTGAACAATTAAATATTCCTTTAGCTGAAAAAATGGTTATGAGTGCATTAAAACATATTAAAATTTTGGAAGACAATAATTTTGATCTGATAAAAATTTCTCTTAAATCCAGTGATGTGCTTACAACAATTGAGGCTTACAGATTAATTGCAAAACAAGTTGATTATCCGCTTCATCTCGGTGTTACGGAAGCAGGTACTCTTTATAATGGGATTATTAAATCAGCTGTCGGACTCGGCACTCTGCTCGCTGAAGGAATCGGAGATACAATAAGAGTTTCGCTTACTGACTCTCCTGTTGAAGAAGTAAAAGCTGGCTTTCAGATTTTAAAATCATTAGGTTTAAGAAAAAAAGGAATTAATTTTATCTCCTGTCCTACTTGCGGAAGAACTCAAATTAATCTTATTAATCTCGCTAAAGAAGTTGAAAAACGTCTTGAAAATTTTGACAGACCATTAACAATTGCTGTCATGGGCTGTGCCGTCAATGGCCCTGGAGAAGCTAAACACGCAGATTATGGCATCGCCGGCGGTATCAATGAAGGCTATATTTTTAAGAAAGGTGAAATTATTAAAAAACTACCGGAAGATAAATTAATAGATGAATTTATAAATCTCATACTTTTAGAGAATGTATAAGCCTTGCATTCTCTAAAAAAATAAGATATCATGTTAATATACTACAAGGGGATTTATTATATGAAAAAGTTAATTTTAATTTGTACTTTATTTTTCTCAATTGTAAACACAGGTCATGCATATGTTGATAGTGCCTATACTGCTTCTGAAAAATTTCTGGTTAATGTAGGTTATTCTTCAGAAATGAAAAGAGTTTTGGAAATGAATACTCAAAACCCTTATAGAGAAGTTTATACAGAAACTACAACACCTAAAAATGTTATAAGAAGAATTTATCATTATATTGTTCCCGGTCAAGGGCAAGATTTAGATTTCTATAATCACAGTATTGATTCTAATGGCTGGGGTTGGAAAGATTACTAAAAACAAATTTTATTATATAAAAAGTCTGCTGCAAAGCAGGCTTTTTATATATAATTTGCTATTATTTCCGACAATTTTATCAATGCAGATGGCATTATTCCTATTAACACTGTCAGAAAAGTACATACATACAATATTATTTTTAATTTTCTAAATTTACCCGTTACATTAATTATTGTTTTTGATTTCTCAAAAAAGTTTTTAATTATTTTAAAATAGCAAAATATTCCTATAACAGAAGCTATTAATACGCATAATAATAAAATAAAATATACAATATCTTGTCTTGCTAATGCGGAAAAAATATATATTTTAGAGATAAATCCGCTAAAAGGAGGAAAACCAGCTAATGACAGCAATGATATAACAAAAGTTATTGTATAATATGGGCTTTGATAATATAACCCTTTATAATCTTCTATGTTATCACTGTTATATGTCATATTATGGATATATGAAGCTAACCAAATACTTATATTCATAATTATATATACAATTACATAAAAAATTACGCTTGATATTGCATATAAATTTATTAAACTGGTTGTTATCAGAATAAATGAAGAATGCATTATTGAACTATATGCAAATATTTTCTTTATATTTGATTCTTTTACTGCTCCGATTGCTGAATAAAATAATGATATCACGGCTATTATTGCTGTTAATATTTGTAAGATCGGGCTATATACAAATATATAAAAATATAATTTTAATATTAATGCAATCGCTGCGGTTTTGGGCATAATTGAAATATATAAGCAGACGTTATAATCAGCTCCTTCATTTACATCAATTATCCAATTATGAAACGGAATACATGCCAGTTTAAACATCAATCCAATAATTATTAAAACACTTGATATTACAAAAAATGCATTTATTCCACCAGACTTTAATGTTATATTTATTAAATCTATATTGATATTTCCAGTTAGTCCATATATTAAAGAAACACCAAATAAAAATAATAATGATGATATTATACTTGTTATTATATACTTAAGAGCAATTTCTTTACTCTTTTCATTTTTCCTATATGCAATTAAAAAACATATACTAATTGAAAGAATTTCCATTGATATAAAAATACAAAGAAAATCATTTGATGATATTAATGAAAATCCTGATAATATAGTCGTTAATAAAATTGCAAAAAATTCAAATGACATTTGCCTTTTTATTTTTATTAAATTATTTGATGATACTAAAAAAATAAATCCGCATATTAATACCATTAATTTAAATGCCAGTGTATATGTATTTGATATAAAACAATTGTTAAAAGCATAATATGTTGGTGATATTTGCGTAAAAAACATTGCAACAAAAACAAACAATAATGCTGTTATATTTATGATTTTTGAAATTTTATATGTATATTTATTAATAAATAGAGATAGTATAATATTTAAAATAATAAATATCAATAAAATTGATTCGGGAAGAAATGATATTTTAATATCATTTAAAATATTCATTATAAGCCTCCTTTTTCTATTGTATTTATTAATATTGAAGGAAATATTCCGAAAAATAATATATAAACAGTTAACACCAATAATAATGACAAACTATTATAATTTACATCTTTTATTTTTTTATATTTTTCTAATAAACTTCCAAAGAATACTCCTTGAAATATTTTTAAAAGATATATTCCTGATAAAATTACTGATATTAAAGACAATATTACAGCGGATTTTATAAAATCATTTTCATTTGAATATGCGGCAAAGAAACATAAAAATTCGGATATAAAACCTGAAGTCAATGGTAGTGCTGTTCCTGCCATCACTATTATTAATGATATAATCATTAACTTAGGCATTTTCACTCCTAAGCCTCTTAGTCTTAAAATATTTTTAGTTCCGCATTTTATATAAATTATTCCCACTACTATAAATAATCCGGCGCTAATTAATGAATGAGAAATTATTTGAAATATTGCTCCTACTTCTCCGATTGAATTTAAACCGGCTAATCCTAATAAAAAAATTCCCATATTACTTATACCTGAATATGCAATTATTCTTTTTATATCTTTTTGACCAATCGCACAACAAGAAGCATATATTATATTTATTATTGCTAAACAAATTATTATTTTTGAAAATTCTATAAATACATCATTCAAAAGGATAAAATTAAATCTATATATTCCATATGCTCCTAATTTTAGCATTATTGACGATAATATTATACTGACAGGAGATACCGCATTTGTGTGTGTATCCGCTAGCCAGCCATGAAACGGAATTACGGGTAGTTTTATTCCGAAACCGATAAAAAACAGTATAAATAATATTTTTTTATATATTACATCGGCTTCTAATAATTTTATATCGGCAAAATTTGTACTTAAATTACCGGTTTGCAGGTAGTTCAACACGTACAATAATAAGAATCCCAACAAAATAAATATACTTCCTAAAAATGTATATAACAAAAATTTCACTGCTGTTTTTTGTTTATTTGAACTTCCCCATTTTAATATCAATATAAACATTGGGATTAATTCAAATTCCCAAAATAAAAAGAACATAAACATATCTGCTGATGTAAATACCCCAATAATACAGCTTTCCAGCATTAAAATTAATGAATAATATAATTGATGTTCTTTTTTTATTGTATCTCGACTAAAATATATTGATGTCAAAAAAATAAATGATGTCAGTAAAATTAAAAGTATAGTTATATTATCTGCTTCAAAATGTACAAAACTTCCTAAAGGACTTATTCGGTTTATTTTATATTCTAAGCAACCAGATATGTTATATATAATCAATAATATTATTGATAATACAAAATGTAAAATTCCTATTCCTCTTACTATCGTATTTATAATTTTTTCATCTTTTGCGAATATCGGCATCATTATTATTATTGACATTAATAATGGTAAAAATATTAATATAGGAAGTAAAATATTATTCATACTTACACCCCTTCCATTAAAATATATGAGCCCATTAAAAGTATAAATATTATACCTGTTATAAATATTAAATATGACAGATATACTTGTATATTCGCATTTTGAGATAATGAAATTCTTTTTGAGAGCTTTTGTACAATCGTTACTTGTAATTTTATAAAAGAATCAAAAATTTTTATTTCAGTTAAATTAATATAGTTTATAATTTTATAAAATAATTGCGAAATATAATTATATATCTTTGGAATATATAATTCTTCGTAAGAAATTTTATAAAAGATTTTCGGAATTTTTTTAGAATAATAAGAATACATTGCTCCCAATATTGTTATAAATATTGAAATTACACAAATTAAATTAAATGTACAAAATTTCAGCAAAAACCCGGGAAGTATTACAAAAATACTTATAATTGAAATTATTAATATCAGAAATGAAGATTTGTCTGAATTTTTATTAAAATCATCATTACAATATTTCATTTCATCTAATTTTTTGTTGCACTTTGACTCCGGCTGTCTTGAATTTTCCTTTTTCACACTTCGATTCGATATGGATACAGTTTCATTGATATCACCTATCGGCTCAATAATTTGCTTTGTATCACTCGACTTCACAATACGGGAAATTCGCTCATCATCACCATTCAAGTACTCACCTTTATAAGAATTTGTTATTGATTTTTTAAATATAGAAAAATACAGCCTAAAAATATAAATAGCACTTAAAAATGAAATTAATAAAGTAATAAATAACAATAATTTATTTCCATTTTTATATATTATATTTATAAACATTTCCTTTGAAATAAAACCGCCAAAAAATAATCCGGATAATGATAAAATACCTATTAACCATAATAATTGAACATATTTTTCTATTTCTATATGATTCTGATTTAAATCAACTATTGAATATCGATTTTCGAGCAATCCTGCATTTAAAAACAATTGTGCTTTAGTAAAAGAATGAATAATAAGAAAAATCAATAATGTTTTTATTTGTCCCACGCCCAATAATACAAACATCAATCCCAACTGTGAGGAAGTAGAATATGCAAGTATTTTCTTTATATTATTCTGATTTATAGCTATAAATGCACACAGAAATGCTGTTATTAGTCCAATAATAAGAATTAATATCAATAATGAATCAGGAATCATAGGAAAGATTCTTAAAAGCATAAAAATTCCCATACATACCATTGTTGCTGAATGGATTAAAGCACTTACCGGTGTTGGTGCTTTCATTGCACTTATAAGCCAATAATGGAATGGAAATTGTGCTGATTTAACAATTGCCGATATTACAAATAAGAAAATAATTAAATTCCATATTTGAGAATAAGCTGTTTTTGATACAGCATTGTATATCAAATTCTGGTTAGAGAACATTAAAAATTCGCCATTAGATACATTTAACCACATAATTGAATAATAAATTAAGATAATTATGGCGGAAAGAAATGCTACATCACCAATTCTATTAATTATAAAAACTCTTTTCGCACTTTCTGATACAGCTTCTTCTTTATAATAAAATCCTACTAAACAATAACAAGCAACACCGACCAGTTCCCAAAATATGTACATTTGTATCAGATTTGATGATATAATCAGTCCTATCATTGCAGATATAAATATATTTATATAAAGATAATAATTATTTATATTATCCTTATTTTTCATATACTCATATGAATAAATTTTTACCAATAAAGAAATGACCATTAACATTACAAGAAATATTGATGATATATTATCTATAAATACTCCATAATAGAAATTAACATTATCTAAACCAAACCAATAATTATTTTTTTCAATAATCGGTATATTGTTATAATTTATATATAAAAATATAATTAATGATAGAATTAGCCCAATCATATCATTTATGAAATTTATTATCAAAATTATTTTATGGCTGAGAGTTACATTAAAAAGTAAACATACAATATTTAATAATGAACTCAAAATTGGTAAAAACATTATAATGATTGCATTTTCAATAACGAAATCCATTATTTATTCACTCCTTAATCTCTTCTGTAGTCATAGTTTTTCTATATTTATAAATGATATAAATTAAAACTAAACAAACTACACTTTGAAGGGCTGATATTATCGTTATATAAACTGAAAAAATCATTCCTTTTAAAAATATATAATCTTTAAAAACTGTAAATGCTATAAAATTTAAATTAATAGCAGACATCATAAATTCTGTACATAATAAAATTTTTACAATATTTCGGGATAAAATCATTCCCAAAAGACCTGTAATAAATATTAAAAAAGCCAAACAAATATAATGGTAAAGAGTAATTTTAAACATTATTTATCTCCTTTTAAGGAAAATAGAACTGAAACACCAATTAAAACAATCAGTAATAAAATACCCGTAAGCTCAAATGAATATATATTGTTCTTCATTATTTCACTTGATAACCGGTAAATATTACTAAAATCAGTAAGTTTATAAACAGAATCTAAATATGAAGCAAAAACATAATCATATTTTACTGTTTCTCTATAAAAAACTATAATTGAAATACATAATAAAATAATTCCTGCAAAAGAAAAAATATGATACGGTTTTAGTTTAAATTTATCATTCTTTTCCGAAGAAAAATCAATTAATGCTACTTCAATTACAAATATTATACTCAATGCCGATGAATATAAGGCTATTTGCATAACTGCATTAAAAGAAGCATTAAGGGAAAAAAATAAAATACCGAACAAAAAAAATACTATAAATGAATAGAATATCGAATTTATAATCTTCTTAGATAATATTACGGAAATTGTTATTATAGTAATTAAAATTGATATGATATAAAATATAATTCCATTTAAAATATCCATTAAATTAACTCCTCTTTAAATATCAAATCATTTTTATTTTCTGAAGCTAATTCATAATTTGGGGTCAATATTAATGCTTGTCTGGGACAATATTCAACACAATTTCCACAAAATATACATTGGGCATAATTAATAGAATAATATTTATCAATCTGAATTGTATTTTTTGAAGGACAAACTCTTTGACATAATTTGCATTTAATACAATTTTCTTTTATATATTGTATTTTTCCCCTGAAAAATTTATTCATATTTTTTTTCTTTTCAGGATAGAGCAAAGTAACATTATCCTTGAGTGAATTTTTTGCCGTTATATATAAACCTCTAAAAAGTTCTTTTACAGGATTAAAAAAACTATTAATCATAGAATTCCTCTTAAATATTTAATAAAAATTTCGACACATAAATTAAAAACAGCTAACGGAATTAATATATACCAGCATAATTCCAGCGTTTTATCAAATCTAAAACGAGGATATGATGCTCTAATCCACATAATTAACATTATTAATAAAAATGTTTTAATTGATATCCAAAAAAGCTGTTCTATATTTTTTAAAATATAATCAAATCCATTGTTCAAATTAAATAAATCAGCTAAATAAAAACCTACCGGAGAATTATAACCGCCCATAAAAAGAGCTGTCATATATGTACATATAACAAATGTAAGAGCATATTCAGCCAAAAAAAGCATTGCAAATTTCATACCTGAATATTCACAATGATAACCTGCAACTAGTTCACTTTCCGATTCCGGGAAATCAAAAGGAGTCCTGTTCATCATAATTAATGAACAAATAAAGAATATTACAAAACCTAAAATATTGGGGAAAATATTCCAATTTAGAAATATTCCGGATTGAAAATTTATTATATTATTCAAATCTAAAGTACCAGTAAAAATTACAACAGATACAAGTACAAGACTTACAGGAATTTCTGAACTTATAATTTGAATACAAGATCGAATTCCTCCCAATATTGAATATTTAGACATACTTGAACAACCGGCGGTTAATACACCAAAAACTGGTATGGATAATACAGCAAGAAACAGAAAAGAACTTATTTGTGATTGATAATTTGCAGATTCCGAAGTAAACGGAATAATCAACCATAAAAGTATAACAGGAATAAATACTATTAAAGGAGATATGAAATAAAGAAATTGTTCAGCATTGGCAGGTTTTATATTTTCTTTAAACAATAATTTAAATGAATCCGCAATTGTTTGCAAACAACCACGAATTCCGGTACGGTTAGGCCCTATCCTTCTCGTAAACATTGCTAAGTATTTTCGTTCAAATAAAACTAATATAAGAACTGTAATTATTATAAAAATTGTTATTAAAATAAAATAGAATACCAAACCTGCAATAAAAATAAACCAATCCGAAAAATTATATTTTAATAAAATTTCCTGAAATAAATACATTATCTGTCAACCTCCGGCATTATAATATCAAGGCTGCCAAATATAGCTATCAAATCTGAAAGAAGATAACCTTTTGAAATTTCATTAATTATCTGAACGTTATAAAAAGAAGGGGTTCTCCACTTTATTCTATAAGGATTAAGTGTTCCGTCAGCATATATTATACACTGCATCAGTCCTCTGGAAGATTCAACCTCTGAAATTGCAATCCCCTCCGGTTTTAATGTTAAAGGTTTTACATCAGTTATAATATTTTTATTATTTAAATTAGTTAAAAGCCAATCTATACACTGTTGAACTATTTTATTACTTTCTTTAAGCTCTTTTATTCTAAGTATATATCGTGCTTGTACATCTTTATTTTCACTGATTGGTACATTAAATTCAATATTTTCATAAATTAAATACGGCTTATCTTTTCTTAAATCTTTTTTTATTCCGCTTGCTCTTAAATTTACTCCGGTAATTGAATATGCATATGCACATTCTTTTTCCAAAATACCTAAGTTTTTTGTACGTGATATAAATATCGGATTATAATTGATTAACTCCTCTAAATCTTTTAATGCAAAAACAAATTCATCTGAAAATTTTTTTATCGCATATAAATTTTCTTTATCTATATCTCTTTTAACTCCGCCAAAAGTATAATAATTATACATCATTCTATTACCTGTCAGATTCTCAAAAATATCTAAAATTTTTTCTCTTTCTATAAATGTATAAAAAAACGGAGATGAAGCACCTAAATCCATCATAAAACAGCCCAGCCACAATAAATGAGATGCCATTCTGTTTAATTCCATTGTTATCGTTCTTATATATTTCGATTTCTCAGATATTTCAATATCCATTAATAACTCTATGCCATTTACATATGCATAAGAACAGAAAAATCCTGATAAATAATCTATTCTGTCAACAATCGGAAGATACTGAATATATGTAGACGTTTCAGCCATTTTTTCCATCCCTCGATGTAAATAGCCAATAACAGTTTCAACATTTTCTACCGTTTCTCCGTCTAAATCTACTATCATTCTCATTACTCCATGAGTTGACGGATGCTGCGGGCCAATATTTATTCTCATTCTATCAGTCAAAATTTTTTCCATTATTAATTTAACCTCTGAATAATAAAATCTTTTCTGAGAGGATGACCGACAAAATCTTCCGGCATAAAAATCCTTTTTAAGTCGGGATGATTTATGAATTTTATTCCGAATAAATCATATATTTCCCGTTCTTCTAAATTTGCATTGCTAAAAATATCACTGACTGTAGCTATTTGATTTTCTTTTTTATCTATTTCAACTCTGATTCCGCATTTTACATTGTATTTATCAGATTGAAGCAAATACATTATCTCTAAATCTTTCTTTCTATCACAACATACCATACAATCAAGTCTTTCAAAAAAATATTCTTCCGAATTTTTTAAATATCTGAGAATCTGTCTTATATCTTCTTTTTTAACACGTAATAAATAGATATCAGGTTTTATATGGTTTAATTCGGTATCGCACTTTAGCTCCGTGTCGTCAGTCAAGTGTTCATCGAAAGCACTATACTCTCTTTTTACAATACATTTCATATCTTTTTGGACGGAATTTAACTCATTTCCCTTATCAAGAAACATTCTTGGGCAGTTCTCTATCCGGATATCAAATTTTCTTTTCAAATTTTCAAACAAATCTACCTCCCGGATTTTTATCATTCAGCTTTTTCCGAAGTTTTATTAATGCATCAATTAATGATTCGGGTTTAGGCGGACACATCGGTAGATAAATATCTACAGGTATTATTGTATCTACTCCTTTTACGACAGAATAAGAAGAATTTCTGTACATTCCTCCGCTGCAGGCACAAGCTCCCATTGCAATAACATACTTTGGTTCTGCCATTTGTTCATATAATCTGAGTAGTATCGGAGACATTTTTAACGTTAAAGTTCCTGCAACAATTAATAAATCCGCTTGTCTCGGTGAACCTCGAAATACCTCAGAGCCGAATCTTGCAATATCATAATTAGAAGCACTCACGCTCATCATTTCTATTCCGCAGCAAGATGTTGCATAAGTTAATGGCCATAATGAATTTAATCGTGACCATTTATATAATTTTTCAATTGATGACATTATAATTTTCATTATCTTAGCCTTAATAAATTTTTCTTAATCGCATATATTAAACCAATTAATAATAATGAAATAAAAAACGTTATTTCCAATAATGAAAAAATACCAAGAATTTCATAACTTAATGCAAAAGGAAATAAGAATATTGTTTCTGCATCAAAAATTAAAAACAATATAGAATATGACAAAAAATGCATATTAAATTTGCCTTGAAAAATATCTTGAATATTATTTCCGCATTCATATGACATTTCTTTTATTTCATTGTTATTTTTTGGAGAAGCTATTGCACTTATAAATAACATACTTATTGCTAAAAATATCGATAAAATTAGAAATATCGATAATATCTCAAATTCAAACATTTTACCCTTCCGTTTGCCTAACTTGCAATATATATTACAAAGGGTTATTATTAATATAAATAGCTAAGGTGATTAATAATTAAGTTTATAAATGAAAAATAACAGATTTAAATTTATATTTACAATTTTAATTCTATCATTATTTAACTTATCCTCATTGGCAGATTCTTATTCTCAAGCTGAAACGTTAATAAAAAAAGCACAAACTGCCTCAATTAAAGAAGAAAGTTATGATTATTTAAACAATGCACGAGATTTATATCTGAAATTATATAAACAGAATCCATCAGATATCAAAGCTCTCTTAGGATTATCAAAAGTTAATCAACTGGCAGGCGACAGACGAGAAGCAAAACTCTATGTACTAAAGGCTTATAATACAAATCCTAATAATCCTAAATTACAAAAAGAAATGGGCGATTTTTTCTTCAGCTTTCAAGAATATTCTACCGCTATAGAATATTATAATTTAGCACTTGCTTCAGGTTTATTAAAAGATTTTGAAACTAATTTAAAAACTGCAAAATGCTATGAGAAATTAGGCGACTTAAAAAATGCGGAATTATACTATCAAGTTTGTGCTCATCTAAATTCCGATTCAAAACAGGTTTTAAAAAAAATTAACCACTATACATCGGCAAAACACCCCGATAATTCTCAAGAACTTGAAAATGCACGATATAAATATCTTTTTAAAGATAAACCTTTATCTGAATCACAACAAAATCAACAAGAAGCGGAAGATTTGATTGACAAAATTAATGGGAATCTTTAACTTGATGCATTTTATTCATAGGATTCCAAGTATCTTTTAAATTAGATTTTATTAATTGCTTGTAATATTCTTCTTTATAATTTAAAAGTTCTAATTGTTTATTTAATTCCATCATTTGTTTTTCTGCTTTTTTTCTCGTATTTTTTATTATTTCATAACGTTCTTGTATTGTTGAATCGCCTTTAATACAACATTCGATATATTTTTTTACAGATTTACTATCAAGTCCAACACTTCTAAGACATTTTACAATTTTTACCCATTCTAAATCACTTTCTTCAAATATTCTGATATTATTTTCATTTCGTTTTATAAAAGGGAAAAATCCACTCTTTGCCCAAAATCGAAGAGTATGTTCTGATATTTTCATTTTATTTGATACTTCTTTTATTGTATACATAGATCTACCACCTCTATACCTTAAAGCAGTATTGTAAATCCGAAATTTTAGTTTTCTGCTGCTATGTGTAATTTAATGATATATCTTAATAGTAACTATCAAGCAAGTATTTATTTTTTTATTAATTAAATCATTTTCTTTAATAATTCATTAACTTCAGGTCTTATTTTACCCAAGAAATAATCCTCTATACAATCCCAAATTTCTTCACTCTGTAAATTACTTTGATATAAGTATGACAGAAATGCAACAGACATTTTATGACGCAAAGCTACCTTATCCAGTAATTTATTGTTATATGAAAAAGGCTTTCTGATAACTTCTTCCATCGTTTTTGTCTGGTTTACATATATATAAATTTGGCTGTTTAAACCACCTTGTGCTTTAAATTTAAGATAACCAATAGATTCTAAAAAACCTAAACATGTTATTAATTCCTTTGAAGAAATTTCACCTTGATCTTTTATCATATATATCTCATCATCAATTAAATTTGATTTTATAAATTTTTTTATCTTTTCTATCCAAACAATAAAATTTTCAATTGAGCGATTAAATGTATATGATTCTTCATTATCATTTGTATATCGAGGCTTAAAACATTCTGAATTCATTGTTTTGTTATAATTTCTTACATAATTTTTTATTGTACTAATTAATATATCAGCTATTCCATTTGCCCTAAATGTTGAAATATCCGCCCTTGTACTTATACAATCCGATATATTTTTATAAGGATCCTTCTTCTCATTTCTTTTCGATTCAACTTTTAAATATATTCCTTCATCTACTGATTTTCTTAATATATAATTTATAGCATTTTGTATATTTATAGCTTTTTCATCTGCTGTAAATTGCACTTTTATACAAATTACAGGAATCATTTTATTTAAACTGTATTTTGATAACTCTTGTGACGCAGTATATAAGAGATACTTAAAATTGGGAAATGATAAATTTTTTCCATAGTCTTTTTCCCATATATTTTGTAAGTTTACTAAATAAATATTTTGTTCTTTATTTTCTTCACTAAATGTTCCGTAACCGTATCGTTCCGTTAAACCTTGTATTATATTTTTAGGAATCATAAAATAACCAAGTGCAAATAACGTTGAAGGTCTCATCGCAAACGGTGAATAACCCATTTTTGATGTGTAATCTTTTTGAATTAACAAAAGTGCTGTCTTTACTTTGGGAATTAAATCTTCTTTTGAAGATTCTCTTGAAGGATTTTCAAAAATATATGTAAAATTTTCCGCATCTACAAGCATTTCATTTCTTTTTTTTGAAAATTGGCTTCTATTTATACTTTCTGATTCTAATTTTAATTTAAAAAGTTCATTTACTTTTTGAATAACTTTTACAAGTTGATATTTTTTTACCGTAGATAGCCCATGAAGTCTGTTAATATGTTGGAAATCATTTCTCATATGAGAATATATAGCTTCTCCGGTAAGATTTGGATTTCTGGCTGCCCTGCCTATTTCCTGTACATAATCACATACATTACCGGTAGGTGCAAAATGACAAACTATTTCTATATCACTTATATCAATTCCCATACCAAATGCTTTTGTTGCCAACATTATTAATTTTTCTTTTGTTTTAAATAATTGTGCATTTTCTTTTTTCTCTTCAGCCTGCATTGGCCCATAATAACGGGTAATATATTTATTTAAATCTAAACTTTTACAATAGTTATAAAATGACTCAATTAATTGAATATTAGGGAAATATATTAATGTTTTTTTCTCCATTAATATTGCACGATTTATAATCTTTACAAGTGCATCAAATTTATCCAATTGATATTGGGAACGCTGTTTTACCGTCTTTAATTCGGAAATTTTTATCTGTATATCATCTCTTTTAACATACCCTAAATATGTAATTGGTTTTCTCATATTAAGACTGTCAAGAGTTTCGGTATACATATCTTCTATACCGCCATATATTGCTGTAGCGGTAAAGGTTGCTATTATAAACGGACAATTCAAATTCTTTTGTTGTTTCCTTAATTTTTTTATATAATCTCCCAAATACCAATAATCAGGTCTAAATTGTTTTCCCCACGTTGTTGCAATATGTGCTTCGTCTATAACAATCATTCCTATTTTTCTCTCACCGATTATTTGTGAAATATCACTTCTCGCTAACAAAGATTCCGGGGACAAATATAATATATGACAATCTCCGCTTTTAATATCTTCCATTATTTCTTCTTTTTCAATTTGTGAGATATCTGAATTTATAGTTTTTGCATGTTTATACGATAATTTTTCAAGATTTGCTATTTGATCATTCATTAATCCGATTAATGGAGATATTACAAGTGTTACAAGATTATATTTCTCTGCCAGATAGATTGCAGGTATTAAGAACATTGCCGATTTTCCGCTTCCTGTCGGAGCTGTTACAAATACATCACTATAATCATAGTCAGGATTTGCTCTCAATTCTTCCACTTGATTTACTATATCATTTATAATATCTTCCTGGGATATTTCCTTTATAATTTTTTCCCCGCTCGTTAAAGATTCAAAATCGTATACTTTCAATGTCCTAAATGAATCATGTTTCCAATATTCTTTTAAAATCTCTTTAAATCTCGGATTCGTTATATTTTGTTTTCTCTTTTCCGCAAATTTAACTAATTTAATTTGTTTTATATATTTATTTATCAATTGAAGTTTTAAAATTATTTCTTCTTTATTTACTGAACAATTATCTATATTTACAAATATTTGTTCATTTTTTATTAATCCTGAGTTCTCATAGTTGTTATTCATTGGATTTATTAATTTTTCAAGAACTTTAAAATAATCTTCAGGCTCTTGAATAAAAATAATATTATCATCTATATTTAATCCGGAGGAACTCTCTACTGCCGATTCATCACCGTCTTTTACATACTCACATTCCGTTACTCCGAAATTTTGTTCAGATATAATTTTAACTTTTAATTCATTTAAATTTTCCGCTTCAAATAAATTTAGTACTTTTACTTTTATATTGCTTATTTCAGCTTCATCATTATATCTTACAAAATATGTATCATTTATTCTTTTTACATTTGAATATATTTCTGTATATTTTTCTCCGTCAATAATTTTAACATCATTCGATACCGCTTCATTATCGAAAAAATCAGCCAGTCTGATTCTTATTTCCCCAGGTATTTTAATATTTAAAGGATAAAAATTTTCAAAAATATTATTATTTACAATATATATATTTTCATATTCCGATTGAATAAAATTATAAAAATACAAAAATTCCTCATAAAATAAAATCTTTCTTTCCGATTTATATAAATCAATCCAGGAAGAAGTCATTCCTTTATTAAATAAATCTTGTATATTTAATATCGAAACATCTTCAGGTGTTATACCTTTAACTACAATAATACTTTTTTCAAGATTTATATTTTCTATAATATTATTAAATTTTTCATTTAGTATTTTTTGCATTTTTTAAGCCTCTTTTTTGAATTTTTTTAATTTTCTCAAAAATTATATCGGGTTTTAAACTTCTTTTAGGGTATGAATTTTGAATGGCACAATCTACAACTTTCTTCATAATATCATTTATATCTTTATTATCAGGATTCAAACTAAGAACTCTTTCGATAATTTCAGACAATTCAGGTATATATGAAATTCCATTTTGTTTAAAATCATATAATTTATTAAATTTATAATCGTTTTTGGGTGTTTTTATCAGTTCCTTTAATATTACATAGTCTTTATTAATATTACATTTTTTTAATAATTTATTTAAAGCACGTTGTTCTATTTGTCTTATACGCTCACGACTTACCCCATATATTTTACCTATTTCTTCCAGGGTACATTTCTCCTTTTCTGAAATAAATCCATACCTATATTTTATTACCGATTTTTCTTTATCCGAACAACAATTTATTAAGTTTTCTACCATTAGTTCAAAATCTTTTTGTTCGACCATTTCTTCGGGACGTTCTACAGAACTTATTAAACAACAGGAACTATCACTTATTGAATCTATAAAATTTACATTATCGGTATTGTTTATTTGTTCATCCAAATAAGCAGGATTTAAATAGTTCATTCTGATTGTATTTATTTTATTATATTTTTCAATAGGAATATTTTCATATTTAAGTGCATCTTCAATAGATTCATATTTTGAAACTTTAGTCTTAATTTTAATTATTTCTTCCCATAAATGAACCGGAATTCTGATAATAAAACCTGTATCCATTATTGTCCTTACTATAACTTCACGAATCCAAAATGTTGCATATGTCAATAATGCATACCCTTTATTCACATTAAATTTTTTACACGCTTTTATAAATCCAATACATCCTGTTTGAAATTATTCTTCGATTTCAAGATTATGATTGAACCTATAACTATATTTATAAACATTTTTATAAATATAATTTTTATTCTTTAAAATTAATGCTTTTAAATATCTTTCATCATTTGTTCTTTGATAAAGTAATACTAAATTTTCGTTAGAATCTCTGCAATAACTTTCTATTTCTCTTTTCTTTTTTAAAGGAATTTTATTTCCTTTTTCTTTATCAGAAATTATTTCATCATTTTTTTTTACAATAACTACCTTTTTTTCTCCGGAACTTAATTTTCCATCAAAAGCATCTTCAATTGATTTTTCATCTACTAACTCAATATTTATCGATGTAAGAAAGTTACATACTTCATACTGTTCTTTGTTTTCCAAATATGAAAAAATTTGATAGAAATCATCATAAGTTAATTCTTTTTTGGAATTGAGATATGGTTTTATACTTGTTAATATAATATCTTTATTCATAATTCCATCTGTTTTTAATTATTCAGGTGTCACATTTACAACTGTTTAAGTGCCTTCTTGTTACTCACATTAAACGTCCTGTTCTTATGTCTTAGAAGTTGTATTTTTACTCCACATAAGTCCTTCTGTTAGCAATCCGTTTTAAATTTACCGTTAAATTTTGCTCCTTATTCTTCGCAAAATTTTCTCGGACTAATTAATTTTATCATACAAGTTTATCATTTTTGATGTTTTTTTTATCAAATTGATACTAAACTATACATTGAATTATCTTGTTATCAGATTAAACAATTATGTTAAAATTAAAAAAAGAGAATATAAAATGAATTCAACATTTAGAGCATTAAAATATAAAAATTTCAGATTATTTTTTCCGGGTTTAATGACTGCACAAATAGGCATTTGGACACAAAATGTTGCTGTTAGCTGGTTAATATATGATATTACAAAATCCCCATTTGTTATGGGAATTATTATGTTTATTAGTGCTTTACCATTATTTATTATCACTCCATTTGCAGGTGTTTTTATTGATAAATTTGACAAACATAAAATGTTAAAAATAATTCAAAATTTATATGCTATTCAAGCTTTATTAATGTCCGTTTTAACTTTATCGGGACATATAGAAATATATTCTATTGCCATTTTGAATATATTTTTAAATATATTAGCTTCAATTGACAGTCCTTTACGTCAATCGATGTTTGTTTTGCTTGTAGAAGATAAACAAGATTTAAGTAACGCTATTGCATTAAATTCAGCTTGTTTTAATGCTGCAAGACTTATTGGCCCTGCCGTTGCCGGGTTATTACTTATTTGTGCAGGTGCCGGATTCTGTTTTCTTATTAATTTTATATGTTTTATTCCGGTAAATATACTTGTTAATTATATGCAAATTTGTGAAATTAAAAACAATAAAATTCAAACAGAATCAATTACTGAAGGATTAAAAGAAGGATTAAATTATATTAATAATAACAAAAGAATAAAAATTTTAATGATATATATTGCCTTATTTAGTTTTCTTGCAATGACATACCCTATGTTAATGCCAATATATACTGCGGAAATTTTACATCAAAATGCAGGTATTTTAGGGGTATTAATGAGTAGTGCCGGAATTGGAGCTTTAGGAAGTTCATTTGTTTTAGCTTCAAAAAATACTATTAAAGGATTAAAAACTTTTCTTTCTGTTGCAGCTTTATTAATTGGAATAGGATTTATAATTATAGGCTGCACAAAAACTGAAATTATAGCAATTTTAGCAATGTTTTTAATCGGAATCGGAACTATCGGAACACTAACATCAATCAATACTCTGATTCAAGCAGTTGTT
This sequence comes from Candidatus Gastranaerophilales bacterium, assembly GCA_947588785.1. GTDB lineage: Bacteria > Cyanobacteriota > Vampirovibrionia > Gastranaerophilales > Gastranaerophilaceae > Avigastranaerophilus. The sequence continues at coordinate 2,492 of CANPZN010000016.1, read as the reverse complement.
GATGATGAAATTAGAGGTCGTGTAATGAGTATTCATTCTATATGTTATTTGGGAACATTATCGATAAGTAATTTTTTTGCAGGATCATTTACTCATTTATTCGGTATATCAAATGCAATGATTTTTTTGGGTTTATCTATTATTTTTATTTGCATTATATTTTATATAAAATTAAGGAAAATGAATTATACATTTAATCAGGTGCAACAACCTTCATCCTGTTTATCAGAGTAATTTGAGAAACGGTTTAATTTATCCACAATCAGACCTAAAATTAGCCGATTCAAAGTTAAATACATATTTTTCCCTATCCCCAATCGGACAATTTTTAGGGCTATTATAATTCTTTACCTTTTATATATGCTTGCTTCATTGCCGGTTTATCCTTAATTGCACCTATATCATCAACTCCGGCACCCAATATTTTCCCTTTTAATTTCGATTTTTCATAACAAGAGATCCAACCTTTTATACCTGCGATTGCGATATCGGCGGAATGAGAATCAGAATCAGCTGCGGTTGCTATAAAATAAATATCTCTGAATTTATAATCGGAATCATATAAACAATTTGCTCGATCAAGCAATGTTTTCAACTGACCAGACATTTCATAATAATATATCGGAGTCGCAAAAACAATTACATCTGCATTTTTCATTTTTTCGACTATTTCATTTGAATCATCTTTAATAACACATGATCCCATTTTTTGGCAAGCCATACAGCCCTTACAAAACTTTATATCTTTATTTTGTAATGTTATAAACTCAACATTATGTCCGCTTTCTTGAGCTCCTCTTAAAAATTCACGAGCAAGAATTTCTGAATTCCCATTCTTTCTTAATGTTGATGAAATTGCGAGTACATTTTTTACCATAGCTATCTCCTTATAATATTATAATAACATTATTAAATCTATTGTAAAATATAAATTAATTAATCAAATAAGTTACAATAATATAAAGTTGACCAGTTTTTAATATTTCGATCTATATTTGATTTTTTTCTAAGCATAAGCCGTTTTTATGATTATATATATCAGAATCACCGAAACATAATATTTTTCAAATTTATATATTTACATTTTTACATTTATTCATATAATTATTTTATTATAGTTTAGAAAGATTTTGCAAAAAGTAAAAACCAAGTTTTTTTAATATTTTCCGAGAAAATTTTGTGATAAGGAACGTAAATGAATTTTTCGCTTTTTTTTTTTGGGGGGGGGAAAAAAAAGGAGAAAGCGAGCAAATCCAAAGTAAGGGCGGGACTAAAATAAGTGGCAGCGGTAGCAAGTGAATAACAAGCCCCAAGACAGCGAAATTTGAGAAAGGGCAAAACAGCTTTCAATGCAGCCGATTCAAAGTAAAAGATTAAATAAATATTGAAAGATCATAAAAATGTTAAATAAAGAATTAAATTACAAATACGAAAAATTAAAGGCTTACATAAGAGAGTTAAAAAGTGTGGCTGTTGCTTTTTCATCGGGAGTAGATTCTACATTTCTTTTAAAAACAGCACAAGATGTTTTAGGCGAAAATCTAATAGCAATAACTGCCTCTTCATATTCTTTTCCCAAAAGAGAATTAAATGAAGCTGTTAATTTCTGTAATAAAAACAATATTAAGCATATTGTTTTTGAATTTAACGCATTAGAAATTGACGGATTTAAAAATAATCCCAAAAACAGATGTTATTTATGTAAAAAAGAACTTTTTACACAAATCAAAAAAATTGCTTCTGCAAATAATACAGAAAATATTATTGAAGGTTCTAATATTGATGATAATATGGATTACAGACCAGGTTTACTTGCTATTTCTGAACTGGGAATACTAAGTCCGTTAAGATACGCTGAGTTTAATAAAAATGAAATAAGAATATTATCAAAAGAATTAAATCTTCCAACAAGTAATAAACAGTCCTTTGCTTGTCTTGCTTCAAGATTTGTTTACGGAGAAACAATCACAAAAGAAAAACTTATTATGATTGATAAAGCCGAACAACTTTTATTTAATTTAGGTTTTAATCAAGTTAGAGTAAGACTCCATGGACTTATGGCAAGAATTGAAATTAATCCTAATCAATTTGAAAAATTAATTCAACAAGATACAAGAAATATAATTTTATCAAAATTTAAAGAATATGGTTTTACCTATGTTTCAATGGACTTAAAAGGATATCGAACAGGAAGTATGAATGAAACAGAGTGTTTAAAACAATAAATCGTAAAATATTTTTGGTTCTTTGATATCTTCACTTAGTCTTTCCAAAAGTTCAACAGTCTTTTTGTAATATGCCTCAGATGTATTCGGCTTATAGTATGGATTTATCGGCTTAATATTCTTAGCATTTTTAAGTGCCGTTGTTATTGCCTGAACTATATTTTCACGATTACATTTAGTATCAATTATACTGTTTCCTTTTATTCTTCCTTTTTGTCTGTCGCCTATATTTACAGTATAAACACCTAAAGAAGGAGCTTCTATAAT
>CANPZN010000015.1 GCA_947588785.1 Candidatus Gastranaerophilales bacterium | reverse complement strand
GACCCCCTCGTCCCAAGCGAGGTGCGCTACCAAGCTGCGCTACATCCCGATGTATATTTAATTTTTTATATTGTATTTAAATTACTTGTTTTCAAGCTATTGTCAATCACTTTAGCTATCCTGGTCAAACTATAATATATTTTTATATATATTGTCTGACCTTTTCAACTTTATCAATAATATTTTTTATAGTCAAGTTTTAATTTATTAGTTTAAAATTATTTTAAAAATTTTTTGTCAATTTCTGATTATGTAATGACTTTTATTATATATACCTTGGGGATTTATTTTTATGACTTTTTCTGTTTCAAAATTTCAATATAATAAATTGGATTCAAATATCATATATAATTCAAAAAAATATATTGAAAATTCACTATTTAAGTCAAGGTTGCACTTCTCAGAATTTGAAATTTCAAGCATTCCGCTCCGTTATTCATCTGAATGTCCCATCCAAGAGGACTTTCTTTCTAATCGTTCTTATTCTTTATTTCAAAGTATTTCGGAACAAAATAAAAAAGAAATTGATATTTTAAATGATTCAAGTAATGTAAAGTCAGAGCCTTTTAATGATAATGAAATTATTTCTGAACTCTATACAGATTTAAATAGTACCGGAATTTTTAATTTACCTTGTATTGATAGCGAAAAAATTAATAATGATATAAAAAATAATATTAATGTTGATAATATAAAAGATATAGCAGAAAATTATGCTCAAACATATGAACGGCACAATTTATTTGAAGATATAATGAAATCTCCTTTGTTTGAGCTGGAAAAATATAATCTTGCGAAATATTTATCAGATTGTTATTTTGATTATGCTAAAGATCAAGGTATATATTTAGACGATTTATCTGAAGAAATGGATATTGCACTTAATAAATTAAATACTGAAGATATTATCTATGTTTTATCAAAAATAGATATAAGGATTAAGTACGTAAATGATAAAGATGATGCACCTAACGGAAAAATTGATAAAGATTATATTCAAGGTGTAATTGGTGATTGTTGGCTGATTGCAGCTATTAATTCTATTGCTAATACGGAAAATGGATTGAAAATTTTAAATGATAGTTTGGAAGTATTGGATGACGGATCAGTAAAAGTTACGCTTAAAGGAGTAAATAAACAATACGTTGTTTCAAAAGAGCAACTTTATGGCTCAGATGAATATTCTATCGGAGATACAGATGTAAGGGCTATTGAAATTGCTGTGGAACGTTATTTTAATGAACAAGGATATAGTTTTAATTTTATAAATAAATATGAAACAATAGAAAAAGGCGGATTAGATAATGCTGCATATCGTATTCTTACAGGAAGGGATAATACGTCGGAATTTAAGGGTACTCTTTTTGAATATTTACTGGATTCACTTGGAATGGTTACAAATGATAAGTTTATTCAAAAAATAAAAGATCCTAATATTGCTTGCACAGTTTCAAAATATTCATTTTTTGATAAAAATGAATGTATAGTAAAAAATACAGATGGTGAAGATGTAGAATTGATGGGTTATCATTCATATAGTGCGGTAAATGCGGATGATGAAAATGTATATATTAAAAATCCTTGGGACACTTCAAAAACAATTGTTATACCTATTGATGAATTTAATTCATATTTTACAAGTGTTTGTTATGTTGATTTGAATTGAGGTTTTATAATAAGAAAATTTTTTCGAATATTTAAATTATTTTGTGTATAATAATATTTTGTAAGTGATTAAAAAGGATAATAATGGAAAAAAATAATTTAGTTTCGGGAATGCGTTCTACAGGTAAATTGCATTTGGGGCATTATATCGGGGTAATAACAAATTGGGTTAAACTTCAAGAAGAATTTAATTGCTTCTATTTTGTTGCAGATTGGCATGCATTAACAACTAAATATGATAAAACTCAAACATTGAAACAAGACAAGTTGGATGTTGTATTAGATTGGCTTGCTTGTGGAATTGATCCAAAAAAATCAATAATATATTATCAATCAAAAGTCTTACAAATTGCAGAACTTCATGTATTATTAAGTATGATAACGCCTAATAATTGGGTTGAACGTGATCCTACTTTAAAAGATATGGTGAAAATTATTAAAAATAAAGATTCTGATGGAAATGATAATGTTCCTCAGCTAAATTATGGACTCTTAGGATATCCTATTCTTATGTCCGCCGATATAATGGCTATGAATGCTAAAGTCGTTCCGGTAGGTATTGATCAATTAGCTCATTTGGAAATTACAAGAGATATTGTAAGAAGATTTAACAATATCTATAAAACAGTTTTATTTAATGAACCCAAACCAAAATTAACGGAAACTCCGTTATTACTTGGTGTTGATGGTCAAAAAATGGGAAAATCTTTTCAAAATGATATTAAAATCTCTGATGATGAAGATACTACAGCTAAAAAAATAATGCAATGTATTACAGATAGAAGTCGAGCAAGAAAAGATGATCCCGGTCATCCTGATAAATGTGAAGTCGCATTTAAGTATTATCAAGCTTTTGCAAATTATGAAATAGTTGATCAGGTTGAATGTGAGTGTAAAGCCGGTAAAAGAGGTTGTGCTGATTGTAAGCGGCAACTGGGGAAAATTATTAATGACAATTTCTCTATAATAAGGCAAAAACGGCGTGAACTTGAAAATGATGTTAATACAGTTTTAGATATTATAAATGAAGGTAATAAAAAAGCTGCAATAGAAGCAGAAAAAGTTTTACAGAAAGTTAGAGAAACCGTTAATATATAGAAAGGTTAATTTTGGCAAAACTTAAGGCTTTAATAATATTTGGAACAAGACCTGAAGCTATAAAAATGGCTCCTTTAATAAATGAAATTGAAAAAAATTCTGATAGTTTATCAAGTATTGTATGTGTTACGGCACAACATCGCCATATACTTGATCAAGTCCTTGATCTATTTAATATAAAACCTGATTTTGATCTTGATATTATGAAAGATAATCAAAATTTATGGTCTTTAACAAGTGATGTTTTGTTAAAAACAAAAGAGGTTATTGAAAAAGTTAAACCTGATATTGTTTTGGTTCACGGTGATACTACAACATCTATGGCGGCGGCTTTATCGGCTTTTTATGCAAAAATCCCCGTGGCTCATGTTGAAGCGGGGCTTAGAACTTTTGATAAATATTATCCATTCCCGGAAGAAATTAACAGGGTCTTTGTTGATAGTTTATGTTCTTTTCATTTCGCTCCAACTGATAAAGCGTGTGAAAATCTTTTAAAAGCTCAAATTCCGAAAGAACATATCTATAAAACCGGTAATACGGTTATTGATGCTCTTTTATATACTGTTAAAAATCATGATCAAAGTATTAACGGGCTAAATTTGAATCCTGATTTAAAAACAATTTTGTTAACTTCTCATCGTCGTGAAAATTTTGGCGAACCTATTAGAAATATTTGTAAGGCTGTAGTTGAACTTGTTAATAAAAATAATGATATTCAATTTGTTTATCCTGTTCATCCTAATCCCAATGTTCAAGAACCTGTTAATGAATTATTGGCAAATAAGGAAAGAATACACTTAATTAAACCTCTTGAATATGCTCAATTTTGTTCATTAATGAAAAAATCATACCTTATTTTAACTGATTCAGGTGGAGTCCAAGAAGAAGCTCCTTCTCTGGGAAAACCTGTTCTTGTACTTAGAGATACTACAGAACGTCCTGAAGCTGTTGAATTCGGTACTGTAAAATTAGTAGGTACAAACCAAGAAAAAATAGTTTCAACTGTTCAGTTCTTGTTAAATAATAAAAAAGAGTATGATAAAATGGCTGAGGCTTCTAACCCTTATGGTGACGGTTTAGCTTCTAAAAGAATTGTTCAAATTTTGAAAAGTATTAATTAATATTGAGAATCTTATGCATAAATTTTTTAAAAAATTATATTTTAGACAGGCTGATAATAAAAGAATAAAATATTATATTTTAGGAATAAAATTTTCAATAAAGAAAAAATTAAAACGTGAAAAAAAGGTTAAATTTAATTTTAATAAGTTATCATCTGAGATTATAAATTTATTAAATGATGAAAAAATTGAATATGTCAGTTTTGATATTTTTGATACATTGTTAGTCAGACCTTGTATTTATCCTTCTGATTTATTTGCTTTAATTGCACAAAAAGTGGATTCTAAATATAATATTGATTTCTTTTCTATCAGAAAAAATGCAGAACAAGAACTTAATAATCCTTATGCAAATATTTATGATATATACGATTTTATTAAAATTAAATATGCTTTATCTGATGAGGTTATAAAAGATTTATTAAATGAAGAAATTTGTGTTGAATCTCAGTTATTAAAAGCAAGGTCTGATTTTAAAAAATTTTATGATTTAGCTTTGCAAAATCATAAGAAAATAATTGCTACTTCAGATATGTATTTACCTTCTGAAGTTTTATCTGATATCTTAAAAAAAAATGGCTATAATAATATTTCTAAAATATATGTTTCTAATGAATGTCAGGCAAGAAAAGATAACGGAACTCTGTTTGAGTTTATTATTTCTAAATTGGGTTCCAATAAAATTTTGCATATCGGTGATAATTATAAAAGCGATTATTTAATTCCTTTGAAAAAAGGTTTAAAATCTTGTTATTATCCTTCAATTAAGGATGTATTATATAATGCGGACAAATTATTTGCTGATTTATTTGATAAAATGACTGGCAATAATATAAATAATAGTATAAAAAATATTTTTGTTGGTTTTGTAATTAATAATTTTGCAAATTTTTGGAATGTAAGAAAGCTAAATGAAATATTTTCTTCTGTAAATGATTTCGTAAATTTATTTTTAGCTCCTTATTTATGTTTTATAGTTCTTTCTTTACAGAAAAATTCATTAATACAAAATTCTTTCGGGGGGGGGGAATATCAAACACTTTATTTTATTTCACGAGATGGATATTTACCTTCAAGAATTTATAAAATTTTAAATAATGGTTCTTATATTGATTCAAAATATATATATGGTTCAAGATTAGCATATTGGACAGGAATATATTCTTCCTTTGAAAATCTATTGATAAAACAATCGCAATCATTTAATGATGATTATTCTTTTGAGGATTTTATTAATGCCTATATTTCAGATAATAAAATAGCTTCACTTATAAAAGAAAAATATGATGATGCCGAATTAAAAACATTAATAAAGTATAATGTTGATTTTTGTATTAATCTTTTATCAAGAGAAAAAGATATTTTTTGTAATTATTATAATTTACAACATGAATTAGCCAGTGAATATTATCAAAATCAATTTAAAAATGAATCAAAAAAAGTTGTCATATTTGATATTGGATATAATGGTACTGTTTCATTAGGCATTATGAATTTATCAAAAAAACTTGTTGATAAAATATATGTTCATCAATCTGAAAATAATATTTTGCGGGATAAAATGTATAATACACATACATATATTATTAATAATGGTTTATATTTTCATAAATATTCAAGTATAGATTTACTTCTAGAAGAAATGTTTTCATCTTTAGAAGGAACATGTTTAGGTTTTACTAAAATTAATGATATTGTCACTCCTATATTGGAGCAAGTAAATTTTTCAGAACAAATGGAATTTATACATAAAGATATTGTTAGTACATCAGAACTTTTTGCATCAAGTTTGAAAAAAATATTTGGTGATTACATAAAATATTTAAATGTTACTGATATGAATGTGTTATTTGATTTAGTGACAGAAACTTTTAATAAAAAGAAAGAAACAAAATTAATATTTAAAAATATTATATTTAATGATTTAGCAGTTTATCACAAACAAATTTCTTTAGATCAAAAGATATAAATACTTTTGGAAATTGAAGTTTATAATGCTTTTAATTTTAATTCTAAAAATTCTGATAAAAGATTAATAGGTTTTGACAAAATTAATTTAAAAATGATATCAAATAAAATAGATGTAAAAAATATAATTATACATATTAATAACATTACAAATATGAAACCAAATGAATTTAGATTTACGATTAACAATATTTTTTGCCATAGAAATGATCTTATTATAATATTATCGTGTATTAAATAAATAGATAATACTGAATTAGCCATATAATTAATTATATTAGAGTGATTTATTTTTAATGATTTAAAATAATGGAATAAAAAGATTGAAAATATAATTATAAATGGAGAATTTAACCCTGAAAATTTTATTGCTTTAAAATAAGGAAAAGGATTTTTTAAAAAGTTCGGAATTATATAAAGAAAAATGAATATGTCTAATCCTGAAAACGAATTCTTCCCCCCCCCCGTGTATGTTGGAATTATTTACCAAATAACAGTCAAAAATAGAATTAAATTAAGCAATTGAGTTCGATTGAGAGTTTTTATAAGCGAATTTATAAATGGAATCAGTAAATATAAGATTATATAATCACTTATGAACCAATAATTACGTCCAAATAATGGGAATAAAGATATGTTTAATATGTGTGAATTAACTTTATGAGAACCGATTAAAAAAGAGAGTCCTAAAAATAATAATGAGTATAAAAGAGTATATAAATATATTCTAAAAGCATGTTTGATTTTTATAGATGAATTAATCATATAATAACCGGTAATAAGAATAAAAATTGCAGTACCTGTTTTGCCTGCATAGCCGCAAAGAGCATTAAAAAAAGAATTTATATGTTCTATAAATGTAGTATTTGTTGAATAAAAATTTCCTACTCCGTGAATTGAGAAGTGAAAAATTATAATTAAGAACATAGAAAAAAGTCGGAGTAACTCCATATTTGATTCTTTATTCTTTAATTTATCAGCTTCACTATTCGTAGTAATTACCATGAAAAAATACTAGCACAAAAGATATTAAATGAGCAACTATACGGCTCAGATGAGCGAATTTTCCGTAGGGTGCCGGCAGAGCCGGTTTAAATTTAGATTAAAGGAATTTCGTACAGCCAAAGGCGGACAAAATAATAGGCTTGCACGAAAGGAATTTCAAGACAAATTAAATAAGTTAATCCAACTTTTAAAGGTGCCGCTGCACCGAACCCGAGTAACGAAGGGGCTGAAATGAGCTACAGTGAAAGCAAGCGAATGACAAGCCCCAAGACAGCAAATTTCAAGAGAGCAAGCGGAAAGTTGCAATACTAGATTAAATTAAAATCTGGTTTTGGCTTGATGTTCACTTTTTCTATGGTTTATAGCCTCTTGCTTACTTCGTTCCTCAGTCTGTAATATATTAAATAAATTAATATATTCCCATTAAATCTTCATTTAAATTGATCATAATATTTTTTACTTGAGAATAAGCATTAAGAACCATTTTGTGTGATTCACGCCCTATACCCGATTTCTTATAACCTCCAAATGGAGTACCTGCAATTGATTCATTATAACAATTAATCCAAATTTTACCTGTTTCAATAGATTCCGCTACTCTAACGGCACGATTTATATCTTTTGTCCAAACACCTCCGGCTAAACCATATATGCTGTCATTTGCCATTTGGATGACTTCCTCTTCACTATGAAATTTAATTATGCAAAGAACAGGCCCAAAAATTTCTTCCTGAGCAATTCTCATATTGTTTTTTACATCTATTAAAATAGTAGGTTCTAAAAATGCCCCATTTCTTAATTCTTTTATATTCGATTTTTTTCCTCCGGTTAAAATTTTTGCTCCTTCAGTTTTCCCTATTTCAATATATTTTAAACATCGCTCAAGCTGTTTCATATTTATTAAAGATCCCATTTGAGTATCCATTTCAAGCGGAAAGCCTAATTTTATATTTTCAAATTTATGTTTTAATTCTTTGACAAATTTATCATATATACTATCTTGAACAAAAGCTCTGGAACCGGCACTGCAAATCTGTCCTTGATTAAATAATATGCCGGTACAAGCTCCTTCTATTGCTTTATCAAATTGCATATCTTCAAAAAATATATTTGCTGATTTTCCGCCTAGTTCTAAGGTACAAGGAATTATTTTTTCAGCTGCGGCTTTCGCAATATTATATCCGATTTGCGTTGAACCTGTAAATGCAATTTTCTTTATTTCGGGATGTTCTGTTATATAATTACCGGTTGTATCCCCAAAACCTGTTAAAATATTTAAAACTCCGGCAGGTAAAACGTCTTTTATTAATTTCATTGTTTCCAGTATGCTTATTGGAGTTTCACTTGCAGGTTTAAATATAATACAATTTCCCATCGCTAATGCGGGAGCTAATTTCCACATCCCCATTAAAAAAGGAAAATTCCAAGGTACAATTTGGGCAACTACTCCTAATGGTTCATTTCTTATAATACTTATTAATTCATCATTTATAAATGTAGATTTTTCTTCAAAAGATCTTATAACACTTGCAAAATATCTCAAGTGTTCTATACCGTTTGGTATATCTATATATAAGGTCTCTCTTATTGGTTTCCCGGTTTGTATCGATTCTATTATTGCCAGATTTTCAATATTTGTTTCTAATATGTCAGCAATTTTTAATAGTATATTTGATCTTTCAATTTTGCTTGTTTTTTTCCAATCTTTAAATGCAATTTTTGCACATCTTATACTATAATCAACATCATTTTTAGATGCTAAGGCACATCTTGTTATTAATTCATTTGTAACAGGATCATATTTTTCATACATATTATTATTTTCGGCTGATTTCCATTCTCCATTTATGAATAATTTATATTCTTTTTCAATAAAATTATCATATTGCATGATTTACTCCTTCGTATGAAAATATTGTTCCTATAAATTTTTGAGTGGCGATTTTTAAAATGTTGCGATACCGGATTAAATTACTGATTCTATAACCTTTTTTACGAATTATATATAGCAAATAAACAAAATTATATCCCTATATGGAAGACCTGTTTATCATTGTTTTTTTATATAAAAATTTGACTTATATCTTGTTAGTACAAAATAGTTGGTTTTAAAATGTTAGCAACCATACGGCTCAGATGAGCGAATTTTCCGTAGGGCACCGGCAGAGCCGGTTTAAAGTTGGATTAGTTTCAAGACAAATGTAAATAAGTTAATCCAACTTTTAAAGGTGCCGTTGCACCGAACCCGAGTAACGAAGGGGCTGAAATGAGCTACAGCGAAAGCGAGCGAATGATAAGCCCCAAAAAGCAAATTTCAAAACAGCAAGCACAAGGTTGCGGCACTAGATTAAATATTTTAAAAAAAAAGAACTCCTTAAGAGTTCTTTTTTCGTCTTTTTGTAATTTTGATTAACAACAACCGCAAGTACAACAATCTTTTAAGTTTTCTTGAGCTTCTTTCATTCTTACTTTAATACGACCGTCAACTGCAATGCCTTCACCTGTTTTTTCTGATATTAATAACGGATTAATATCAAGTTCATCAATAAATTTGAAGTCATTAACCAGTTGAGAAAGTCTTAATAAAGTTTCTTGAATTTGATTGATATTAGCAGGAGTTGTGCCTCTTGCACCTTGTAAGAGTTTATATGCTTTAACTGATGTAATCATATCCATAGCATCTTCATCAGTTAATGGAGCAATTCTGAAGTTAACATCTTTCATAACTTCAACAAATACACCGCCTAAACCAAACATCATCATCGGGCCGTATTGCGGATCCGTAGCAACACCGCAGACCATTTCTCTTGATCCTTTTACCATTTCCTGAATAATTACGCCTTCTAAACCTTCAAGCAAACCTTTTTCTTCAAGTCTTTTTAAAAGAGCATTGTATTCATTTCTTAGTTGTTCTTCGCTTCTGATATTGACAACAACACCGCCTACATCTGTTTTGTGAGATGTTGTTTTTGACGTCATTTTCATAACAACAGGATATCCGATTGAATTACCTAAAGTAACAACTTCATCCATATTGGTAGCAAGACCATATTTACAAGCTCTAATACCATATGCTTGAAGTACATCAATACTTTCTAATGTTGTTAATTGATCACGACCTTCTGAAATAGATTTTTTAATAATATCTGCAACTTTTTTTCTGTCAACATCATAGCAAGGAATTTTACCCATAGGTTTATTCATCCATTGTCTTTGTTGATCGAGTCTTGCTAATGCTTCTGCAGCTTCTTCTGCATACATATAGAACGGCATATTTACTTCCATATTTGAAATTTTTGTGAAGAAATCATTTGTTGTCATAAATACACCAATGATTGGTTTTGTAGGATTTTTTGCTTTTATTTCCATTAAAGCATGAGCAACATCAATATCTTTTAAACCGAGGAATGGTAAATAAATAACCATAATCATGTCAACGTTTTCATCGGTAAGAACGGTTTCTAAGGTTTGCATATAATGTTCTATAGGTGCTGAAGCTATCATATCTATAGGGTTTTTAACAGATGCTGCAGAAGGTAAAAAACTTCTTAATTTTGCTTTAGTTTCATCTGTAATTTTAGCCATTTGCATGCCTGCTTCACATATAGCATCTGTAGCCATAATACCTGGGCCTCCGGAGTTTGTAATAATAGCTACTCTGTTGCCTTTTGGAATAGGGCAGTTTGAAAATGCTTTTGCATTGGCAAATAAGTTCTTTAAAGAAAATTCTCTAATTACGCCTGATTGTTTTAATAAAGCTGCTGCAGCTTTATCTGCACCGGCTAAAGAACCTGTATGAGAAGAAGCTGCACTGGCTCCTGCAGCACTTCTGCCTGATTTTAATGCCAATATTGGTTTTTTCTTTGTTATTCTGGAAGCTAATTTTCTAAAGTTAGCCGGATTTTGGATTGATTCCATATATAGTAAAATTTGTTTTACATCATCATCATTTTCCCAATATTCAAGCATTGTTTCAGCATTTATATCTGCTTGGTTACCGATTGAAACGAATTGGGCAAAACCGAGATTTAAATCTTTTAATATGTTTAATATTCCGCCGCCTAAAGCACCTGATTGTGATACAAAACCTATATCACCTCTTATCGGGAGAGATTCAGCAAATGTAGCATCCATCATTACATCAGGATGAGTATTTAAAACACCCAAACAATTCGGGCCAACACATCTCATACCATATTCTTTAACTTTTGCCAGAAGCTGCTTTTCCATTTCTGCACCTTCTGCACCTGTTTCTTTAAAACCTGCTGTAATTATGCATAATCCTTGTATTCCTTTTTTATGGCATTGATCGATTGTATCAAGAACAAATTTTGCATTAACAACTATAACGGCTAAATCAACTTCACCAGGTACTTCTTCTATTGAAGTATAGGCTTGAAATCCTTCTATTATTCCGCCTTTTGGATTTACGGGATATATTTTCCCGTTAAATTTATAATCTCTAAGTCTTTGCATAATCTCCGAACCGATTGTTTTAGGTTTCGTTGAAGCACCTATTACTGCAATAGACTTTGGTTTCATAATTTTGTCTAATGTGTTCATTTATTTATCCTTTCTATTTAATATCCATTTTCTATCCATTCTCTGACTCTAAAATTTGCACCTAAACTTTTTGCGATTTGTTCGCAATTTTTTAAATTTAAATGTCGTCCATTATACCCTTCTACTACGGTAGCTGTAGTACAAATATCAGATTCAGTGCAGGCTTTTATAAACTTTTTTACTTCTTCATATGCATTTTTAAAACTTGGGTTTGAAAGTTCATTATATTCTTGCTCATTTTCACCATTCAGACTAACTGAAAATTCATCAATTAATCCTTTTAATTCGGGTACTATATTCCTTTTATATATATAATTAGCATGTCCGTTTGTGTTAACACGTAATTTAATTTGAGGATATTTCGACTTTATATATTTTGCAACTTCTTTTAATACTTCAAGTTTTAGCATTGGTTCTCCATAACCGCAAAAAATAATTTCACTTGAAAGTTTATCATTCATAGCTTCTAATTGTTGTATTACATCATTTGCTTGAATATTTTCTGTTTTTAAAAATAAATTAGTTCCAACGACATCTTCTTTTATTGCTCGAATACAGAATATACAATTATTTGTACAATTATTTGTTAAATTAATATATATTTTTCCATCTAACAAATATACTAAATTAAAGTCTGCCATGTTTCATTACCTACCATTTTATTGTGCCACAAATACTATATGATAACAAGTAATTTTTAATTTAATTTTTTAATTTATAACTTAAAATTACTTAATATTATTTTTAAATATGTAAATTTTATAGAGAAATTTTTTTTAGTTTAAATATAAGTAAGTGTATGTATAAATAAGTGTTATGGAGTTTTTTTATGTCAACAACAGCTTTAGTTACAATGGGAAATGATAACATAGTAAAATGTAACAAGTTACCGTTTATTTATGGAAGTGATCTGCCAAAAAATTCAGATATTAAAGATGTAATTGCAAAAAACAAAGAATTAAAGCCATATATTTTGGAAGAACGACCAACAATCGTTGATTTAAAGACGGGTGACAGGGTACTTATTGATCAATATATAAAAGATAAATTAGGCACTAATATTTGTTATTTGGCATAAATATTGAGCAACTTTACGGTTGCGATAAGCAAGCACAAAGTTGCGATACTGGATTAAATTCTATGATGGGTTATATAGACCCCGCTTAGTTACGAATACAACTTTGTAAAGATTATTTTTCGATTGATTGTTCTGTAATATTATAAATGCACAACTTTCAAATTTTATTCTCACCATAGTCAACCCCTGCAAAAGTTTTCTCAAAAATTTTATGTTTAGCCTAAAAAAGAGTTTTGTGCTATCTTATACATATGATTGAAATTTTAATTCTATATATTGTGAGAAAACGAGAAAAAACGATTTATTCTATTAGAAAAGAAATAATAGAACTTTTTGGTGCATTTACAAAACCGAGTATTGGAACAATACATCCCGCATTAAAACGTTTATTGGCTGCCAATGCGGTTTCTCTTACGGAAATTATGTCAGAAGGCGGTAAAAAATCCTCTTATTATTTATTAACAAAGACAGGTAAAGAATACTTTAAAGAATTGTTTTTTTCTTCAAATAGGGAAAATCCTTCATTGTTTTATTCAAATTTACAGGCAAGGCTTGGTACTATGTCTATGCTGCAGGAGAAAGATAGAGAGCAATTTATAAGTGAGACTCTAAAAAAAATTGAAATCAGTAAATTTGAAATTGAAAATGAATTAAAAGATGAGTTTATAGAACTTGATTATTTCCAAACAGAGTTATTAAAACATTCTTTAAATGAATTGGAATCACTTCAAGAATATTTAAAGAGATTAAAGGTTCATAATGTCTGCTAAAATTGTTTCAATTGTTAGTGGTTCTATTGCTGATGAACTTGAAATCAGAGCGGGTTCTGAATTAATTAGTGTAAATAATGAAAAATTACGTGACTACATTGATTATAAGTATGCAATTTCCGCAGAAGAGATTGTGTTAGAACTCAAGTCGCCAAATGGTGAAATTGAATATTATGAAATTGAAAAAGATTTTGAAGAAGATTTAGGATTTATTTTTGAATCTGCAATATTTGATAAGATAAAAGTTTGTGCGAATAATTGTATATTTTGTTTCGTTGACCAACAACCCGATGGACTTAGAGATTCTTTATATATTAAAGATGATGATTATAGACTTTCATATTTACAAGGGACTTATATTACTCTTACAAATTTGACGAAGAAAGATAAAGAACGAATTGCTTGTTCCCATTTAGGCCCTTTATATGTGTCTGTTCATACAACAAATCCAGATTTAAGAGTAAAAATGCTGGGAAATAAAAATGCTTCAAATTTATTGAAAGAATTGGATTTTTTAAAAGAAAATGATATTCCTATTAATACTCAAATTGTATTGTGTCCTTCATATAATGATGGAGTTGAACTAAAACGTACCTTAAATGATCTTTGGAAGTATAAATCAATACTAAATTCAATAGCAATAGTACCTGTTGGGATAACGAAATACAGAAAAGAAAAACTTTCATCTGTTACAAAAGAAATTGCAATTGAAACAATTTCAATTGTTGATGAATTCAATAAAAAAGTGAAAAAAAATATAGCTTGCGTATCTGATGAGTTTTTTCTTATTGCTCAAAAGGCAATTCCTGATAAAAAGTATTATAACGGATATTCTCAATTAGAAGATGGCGTGGGTTCATTAAGGTGTATTGCAGATGATTTTAATAAACGTATAAAAAAAGCACCTAAAACGGTAAAAAGAAAAAAAGAATATACAATAGCATGCTCTTACAGTGCTGCAAATGTATTTAGTATTTTTGCACAAGAACTAAATAAAATAAAAAATATTAATATAGATGTTCACCCGATTAAAAGTGAGTTTTGGGGTAAGGATGTAAATGTAGCAGGTCTAATAACGGCAAATGATCTGATTAATCAGCTTAAAGGTAAATGTTGTAAAAATGTAATAATTCCGTCAATAATGATAAGACCGTATACAACTGAATTTTTAGATGGTCTGACAGTAGAAGATGTAGAAAAAAATTTGGGTATAAAACTTATTCTGCAAAAAGATATTTATTCTACAAAAGAGCTGTTTGATTTATTGTTTAGATTATAGTACTCTTAGTTTATTTTGATATAGATTTAATCTAGTGTTGCAACCGTAAAGTTGCTCACCTTTTAAAAACGCCACTCCAAAATTTCGCTCTCTTGAAATTTGCTGTCTTGGGCTTGTCATTCGATCGCTTTCGCTCGATTCCACCCCTAATGAAAATTCGTGTACGTTCCTTATCTCAAAATTTTCTCGGACAGTATTTGTCTTAAAAGCACATTATAAAATTTTTTAGTGCAGAATAACACAATTTGATAACTCTTTTTTTATATCATCTACATATATATGTTCTATTGGTGAGTTATTGTCTTTTCTTAAATATACTTCCTTAATCCCGGCTTGAACAATAAATCTTTTACAAAGTATACATATAAAATTATGACCATAAATATACATTATAGCATCTTTGCACCTATCCTGACCGGCTTGTATTATAGCATTTTGTTCTGCATGAATGCTTCTGCACGTTTCATATCTGGTTCCGGAAGGAATATTATTTTCAATTCTGTAACATTTACCTAATTCTGCACAAGATATTACTTTTGAAGGTGTTCCATTATATCCGGTTGCTTTTATTTTTTTATCTTCACCTACAATGACAGCTCCGACATTTGCTCTTAAACAATTTGATCTTGAAGCACATGTTTTTGCAATTTCTAAAAAATATTCATTCCATTCTTTAACCATATTTTAATTCTAACAAACAGTTGTTAAACTTCATATACAATTATAAGAAAATGTAAAGTTTTTTGAAAAAATATAATTATTAGTTAATATATTTGTAGTTATATTTTCTAAGAAAAATTATAGTTGACTTGGAAGTTTCTTATATCAATGAGTATAAATAAACAACAAAAAGATGTTAATCAATCTGTTTGGGTAAGCCTTACCGGCTATAGACTTCTTATAGTTCTAAAATCTTTAATGTTAGGCGGTAAAACCTTAAAAGAATTAATTGATATTTTACGTGAAAATCAAATTACAAGTAAATCAGTTTCTCCGGATACGGTTCATGTTTCTATTAATACATTAAAAGCCCTTGGCTGTGAAATTAGTCGTCCGACTAAAACAAGAGGATATAAATATGAATTAATTTCTCATCCGTTTTGTTTGCAATTATCAGAAGTTGAGTGTAATTCATTAATATTATTAAGAAATAATATTTGTAATGAAATTTCTTGGAAAAAAGTTATGGTAATTAATTCTTTGTATGAAAAACTTTTTTCATTAACTTTTAATGGTCAATTAATTAATTTTGAAAAAGATTCACGTATACTTGGCTTAATTAATTTGGATATTCTTAATATTTTATCTGATTCTTCCATTATCGGCAAAAAACTAAATATTACATATTTATCGCCCAAATTCGGCAATGAAGACTTTGATATTATTCCGAAAAAAATAACTTATGAAAATACTAAATTATATTTGAATTGTTATATTTTTAAATATAATTCAAATAGCATTTTGAATATAGAGAGAATAATAAATATCAATAAAGTTGAGGATTATGAAAATTGTCAATTAGAAATGTCTTATGATGTAATATATAAAATACAAGGTTCGTCGGTGTATAGTTTTCAGCCTGCTGAGTATGAAACTGTTATTGAAAAATCAAAAGATTGTATTAAAGTTTGTGCAAAAGTTGAAAATGAATTTAGTTTTATACAAAGATTATTACTTTTAGGAAGTGATTTTAAAATAGTTTCACCGGATTTTTTTAGAGAAAAATTGATAAATAAACTCATTCATATTAAAAAGGGATATGAAGATGCAGCAAGATAAAAGAAATGAAAAAATATATGATACCGGTTATAGGATTTTGGAAGTTTTTAAATTACTCTTAGAAAAAGATATTTCTAAAAATGATTTAATAGAAAGTATAAAAAGTAATAAATGTTTTGAAAATGTATACACCAAAGAAGCATTTATTAAATATTTTAATACTCTTGAACTTTCCGGTTTAAGAATAAAGAAAAATAAAAATGTATATCATTTAGAAAATGCACTTTATACTCTGGGATTAAACGAAAATGAAATTGAATCACTATTTGAAGTAATAGGATTTATTAATAAATTACATAATAAAACAAATGAGCAAATTATAAAAAATACACTTTTAAAAATAGTAAAATATATAGATGATGATATTAAGGAAGATGTAAAAAGAGCGATTTTACAAGAGCCTGATAAACTTTCTCCCGAAGAAAATTTGATTTCAAGATTAGAGAATTTAATAGATGAACAGCAAATAGTTATTATTACATATTATAAAAAAACAAATAATATTGAATCTGTTACATTAGAATTAAAAGAAATAATTGAAAAAAATAATATAATATATTTATCCGGTTACGATAGAGAACATAAAAGGAATAAAAAAATATGTGTGGAAGCTATAGTTTCAATTAAACAATCACCAAAGAGAATTACAAATTCTTTTAGCAATAATAACGTAATTTTTGAATTATATGGCAGATTAGCCTCCGCATATAAATTAAGACCTAATGAAATATCTTTAGGTTTTTATCAAGGATTCCTTTCAGTATCATCAACCGAAGAGGATAAAGAAGCATTAATAAAGAGATTATTAAGATATGGTGAGAATTGTAAAATTATCAAACCTTTATATGTACAGCAAGATTTTGTTAATTTAATTGATGAAATGATAAAAAACCTCAAGGAGGAATAAAATATTATAATGAAAAAGATTGCATTAATACCAATAGATAATAGACCTGTATGTTATCAACTGCCGCAACAAATAGTATCTTTATCCGATGAATATAAATTATTTCTCCCTGATCGGGAATTAATGGGCGGGCTTGTTAAATCTGCCGATTGTGATTCTGTTTTAAATTGGCTGGATTCTTTAAAAGAAATAGATATAATTGTAATTTCGCTTGATACTATCGCTTATGGCGGACTAATTCCTTCAAGAAGAACTAATGATTCTTTTGAAGTTATCAAAAATAAAGTTCTCAAGTTAGCAGATATACTTCAAAAAAATAATGCAAAAGTTTTTGCATTTTCCAGTATTATGAGAATTTCAAATAATAATAATAATGAAGAAGAAAAGGAATATTGGAAAGATTACGGAAAGAAAATATTTGAATATTCCGTAAATTTGCATAAAACAGGTTGTAAAAATTCAAATATTCCACAAAATATTTTGGATGATTATCTTGAAACACGAAAAAGAAATTTTCAAATAAATAAACTATACATTGATTTAAAAAAACAAGGAATTTTTGATACTCTTGTATTCTCTAAAGATGATTGCAGTCAATATGGGCTAAATGTTATGGAAGCTCACGAACTAGAACAATTGTCTAAAAATATAAAAAATGTATATATAAAAACCGGTGCAGATGAAATTCCGCTGGTGTTGTTATCACGTGCTTTAAATTCAAATAAACATATAAAAATTCATCCTGTATATACTAATCCTGACAGTATAAATAAGATATCAAAATACGAGGATATTTCAGTAGAAGAATCTGTAAAATCTCAAATTGAATTATCCGGCGGCATAATTGCGGATAAAGATAATGCTGATTTAATTTTATTGGTAAATAATTTTAAACATCAGCAGGGAGAATTGGTTATGGATATACATGAACCGCTTTATAAAAAAGATATCAATATACCTGATAAGCCGTATTTTATTGCTGATATACTAAATGCAAACGGAAGTGATAACAGTTTTATTAATACACTTTTAAAAAATGATAACTTGAAAGAATTTTACGGATACAGTGCCTGGAATACTACGGGAAATACATTAGGCTCTGCAATAGCTTCTGCTCTTACATATTATGGAGCAAAAATTCCTAATAAACATGCATTCTGTATGCTTCAATTAACAAGATTTTTAGATGATTGGGCATATCAGGCAAATGTCAGAGGACATATAAGAAATAATCCAGAAAATTTATCACAGACAGTTTTAAAAGCAAAAATGGATCACTACGAAAAATTCCTTTTGAAAAAATTCGGAGTTACTGATTATCAAATAAATTATAGTTTTCCTTGGAAAAGATTTTTTGAAATAGAAATAAGTATACAAAAAGTTTATTTTAAAATACCTTTTATTGATATATTATTTTATGAGTGATATAAATAAATATAGCAACTTTACTGCTCAGATGAGCGAATTTTCCGCAAGGTGCCAATAGAGCCGGTTTAAAGTTGGATTAGCTTCAAGACAAATATAAATAAGTTAAACCAAACTTTAAAGGTGCCGCTGCACCGAACCCGAGAATGTGAGGGCGAGCTGAACGACAAACGAAGTGCAGTGAAGCACTCGAGCGAGAGAAAGGAAAATTCAAGAGAGCGAAATTTGCGAAAGGGTGAAACGAAGTGAACCCGAGTAGTGAAGGGGCTGAAATGAGCTAGAGCGGTAGCGAGCGAATGACAAGCCCCAAAACAGCAAATTTCAAGACAGCGAAATTTTGCGACACTATATTAAATAAAGATCTGTAGTATATAACACTAAATTAGATAATAAAAGGGGAAAAATATGGAAAAGAATAATGAAACTCTGCATATATTAAGACACTCAGCTTCACATATTATGGCTCAAGCTGTTCAAAAACTTTTTCCGAATGCAAAACTTGCAATAGGGCCTGCTATTGATACAGGGTTTTATTATGATTTCGATTTAGAAGGACATTCTTTTACTGATGAAGATTTAATTAATATTGAAAATGAAATGAAAAATATTATTAAACAGAATCTGACTTTTGAAAAATATCAAATTCAAGATGTTCAAAAACAAATAGATGAATTTAAAAAACAAGGTGAAATATATAAGGCAGAATTATTGGAAGAACATAGAAATGATAATCCTACACTGTATTTAACAAAAGACAAAGACGGAAATGTATTATTTAACGACTTATGCTCCGGCCCTCATTTGCCTAACACAACATATATTAAAGGAAACGCAATCAAATTATTAAAAGTTGCAGGTGCATATTGGAGAGGCAATGAAAAAAATAAAATGCTTCAAAGAATTTATGCTACTGCATTTTGGAATAAAGAAGATTTAGAAAATTATCTAAATTTCTTAGAAGAAGCACAAAAAAGAGATCATAGAAAACTGGGTACTCAACTTGATCTGTTCAGCGTAAGAGAAGAAATAGGAGGCGGTCTTGTTCTTTGGCATCCTAATTTAGCTATAGTTCGTGAAGAAATAGAAAATTACTGGAGAACTGAACATAGAAAAAGAGGTTATGTCATTGTTCATACTCCTCAAATTGCTAAATCAAAATTATGGGAATTATCGGGACACATTGACCACTATAAAGAAAATATGTTTTTTATTCAAAAAGACAATGAAGAAGATGACCAGTATATTGTTAAACCAATGAATTGTCCTTTCCATATTTTAATTTATCAATCAAACAGATACTCATATCGTTCATTACCTTTAAGAATGGCAGAACTCGGAACTGTATACAGAAAAGAAAAATCAGGAGCTTTATCAGGTTTAACACGTGTTCAAGGTTTTACTCAAGATGATGCTCATATTTTCTGCACTCCTGAACAGTTAGTTGATGAAATTAATAATATTATTGATTTTGTTGCTGATACAATGAAAATATTTAACATGGAATTTGAGGTAGAATTATCAACACGCCCCGAAAGTTACGTAGGTGACCTTAAAAATTGGGAATTGGCTGAAGCTGGGTTAAAAGAAGCTATGGATAAACGAGGAATGCATTATGATATTAATGAAGGTGATGGTGCATTCTACGGGCCTAAAATTGATTTTAAAGTTAAAGATGCTCTTGGAAGAACTTGGCAGTGTGCTACTATTCAATTGGATTTCAACCTTCCTGAAAGATTTGATATTAAATATCAGGATAAAGATGGTCAAATGAAAACACCTGTTATGCTTCATAGGGTAATATTTGGTTCTATGGAACGATTCCACGGTATTTTAATTGAACATTATGCAGGGGCATTTCCAATGTGGCTTAGCCCGACTCAAGTTTGTGTAGTTCCTATTTCTGAACGTCATAATGACTATGCTAAAATGATTTATGATAAATTATTTAATTCTGGTATAAGAGTTAAACTTGATGACCGTGCTGAAAGTATGAACTATAAAATCAGAGAAGCACTTCAGGATAATAAAATACCATATGTCCTTGTTATGGGAGATAAAGAAATTGAACAGAATCAAGTTTCCGTCAGAATAAGGGCTTTAGGTGAAGCAGGCAAGATGAATATTGATGATTTTATTCAATTAGCTTTGAATAAAATTCAAACTAAAACTCAAAATTTAAATCTTTCGTAAAATTAAATAGATTTTATTCAATCCTTTGATATAATGTGAGTATGAGAAATTTTATTTTATTTTTAATATTTATAATAATATCCGCATTTGCTCCGGTATTTGCGGATATTATTCCGTTAAGTACTAAAAGTATTAAATATTATGGTATTGGTGTTTTAAATGTTCCGAAAAGTTATACTGTATATCAATATCCTTATAAAGAATCTAAAATTTTAAGAGAAGTTAATTACGATAATATAAAGAAAACAGCTATTGTTAATACTATAGATATGCGAAAAATTTCTTATGTCGCTTATGTTCCTGAAAATAATGTTGCTCTTTTAACAGTTGTTTTAGCACCTGGCTATGATTGGTATTGTGTTGTATTAAACCAAGAAACAGGTGAAACGGGATGGATATATTCCGAGGATAAGTCTTCTTTTATGACGTATAGAAATCTTTTTTATAAATATGGTAAAAAATACGGGGTAAGAATATTTAATGATCTTCCTCCAACTGAAAAAGTTCTGTATTCAAAAGATAGTAAAGAATCAAAAATTTTAGAAGAATTAAAATATCCTAAATTTATTACATTTACCGTAATTTATGGAAACTGGATTCTTGTATCCGTTAATGATATGACAAAACAAGCAAAAATAGGCTGGTTTAATTGGCGTAATGATGACGGCACATTAAACATGTTCCCTAATTTAAAAGAACAATAATTAAATTATCATTATTACGATGATTAAATAAAAAAAATATTTCTGATTTACTTAAACGTTATCTTTGTTATGTGAAGGAAGAGAAGCTGAATATTCCGCTAAGATCCTTGCAATATCAGAACCTTTAATTACAACTTCCAATATTAGTTGAACATTGATTAGAATTTTATCTGTATATTCAAGTTCATCAGTATCAAATATTTCAAATTCAAGGAAGTCATAACCTACGTAGTTGATTCTTCCATATCCTTCACTCGTTCCCCATTTTAAGAATACAAGTTGTTTTTCAAATAATTTGAGTTTATCTGCTAATCTCATGTTTTACTCCTATATAATAATATAATAATGATTTTGTTGTTTTAAGTCAATTAACCCTTAGATTGTAAATTTTATTCTTATATTCTTTACAAATTGAATAAAAATATTTTGTTTTGTATTTGTCTTTGTTATATTCTATACAAACGTTTGAATTAAAAAACAATAAGTTAAAAAAGGAAAATATTGTGACAACAACTATTAGTCAAAGTGTTAATTCAAAAGAATTTTATAATGTTTCTTCTCCCTTTGATAAAATAAATTCTATAGAAATGCAATTACTTAAAATTTTTGAAGATGAATTAAAATCGGAATCATCAATTTTAATTAGCTATAAACCGCAAGTAATTAAAAAAATTACGTCATTTATAAAAGGTGATGTTAACAGATGTGCTTCTATTGGTGTTGCCGGTGAAACTGCAAGCGGTAAGTCTACTATTACTCTTGATATCATTGAAACTATAGAGCTTTTTGCTGGCTTGTATAATATTAAACAATCTGTTACAAGAGTTAATACTGATGATTATTATTATGACCGTTCCGAAGAAGTAAAAAAAGCAGGCGGAATGGCTGAATTCGCTAAAACATATGATTTTGATGTCCCTGAAGCTCTGGAATTAGATTTGATGAAAAAACATATTACCGAACTGCTTAACGGTCATTCTGTTCTGCTCCCGAAATATGATATGTCAGGTACTACAATCAGATGGGATAATTATACAAAAGCTTTTCCTTCTAAAATAATTATTTCAGAAGGGCTTTTTACTCTTACTGAAAAAATAAAAGATGCTTTCGATTTTAAAATTTATGTCGATATAGATTCCGATATTCAGAAAGAAAGATTTTTTATCCGTGCTAATGAACGTGGGCTTGGATGTAGTGCTAATGTTATGTACGAAAATGCTTCTAAACGTGCAAAAACATATATTAGACCTTGTAAAGAAACTGCTGATATTGTTTTATCGGGTGAGGCTCAACGTATAGGTTATAAATTGTTTCTTTCTAAAATTTTATCTCTTATAGAACAAATTCACTTCTCTAAATAGGTTGTATTATGAGTGTATGTATTTATCCCGGAACTTTTAATCCGATTCATAATGTTCATATTTTGGTAGCACAATATGTTTATAAAACTTTTAATTTTGATAAAATCGTTTTTATTCCTGCATTTAAACCACCTCATAAAAATTTGAAAGATTTTAATATTGATAACGCAATGCATAGGCTTAATATGGTAGAACTTGCAGTTTCCGATTACCCTTATTTCGATGTTTCTGCTATTGAATATACCAGAAATAAACCTTCATATAGTTATGATACTGTTATGCAAATTTATAATATTGTTAAACCTCATGATAAAATTAATTTTATAATAGGTACTGATGCTTTTATTCAGATAAAAACTTGGTATAAAACTGAAGAATTAAAAAAAATAGTTAACTTTATTCTTTTTGTGAGAGAAAATAATTTTAATGAATCTCCATTTATTGAATTAAAAAACGAAGGCTATAGTTATTATTTAATGAAAATGTCTTATAATGATATTTCATCTACTGAAGTTCGTGAAAAAGTGAAGAAAAATATAGATATTTGTGATATAGTACCATTGAAAGTTGCGGAGTATATTAAACAAAATCATGTTTACAAAACTTAGTATTGATGAAATTAAAGAGAAATTAAAGCTCTGTCTTTCTGAGGAAAGATATTTACATTCAGTCGGGACTATGGAAAAAGCAATGGAACTTGCTCAAGAGTTTAATTTAGATGTTGAAAAAGCACAAGTTGCCGGTCTTTTACATGATTGTGCGAAATGTTTACCTGATTTGGAATTACAAAAATTTTCAAATATGTTTGATGATTGTGAAAAAATAAGTGTTAAAACCTGGCATGCTCCGGTTGGTGCTTTTATTGCTAAAAATGAGTATGGGGTTAATGATGATGAAATACTTTCTGCAATAAGATGGCATACTATCGGTAAGAAAAATATGACAGATTTTGAAAAAATAATTTTTCTTGCTGATAAAATTGAACATCGAACCAGAGAATTAAAATATAGAGAAAAAATTGAAAAAACTCTTGAAAAAACGCATAACTTAAATAATGCTATGCTTAAAAGTTTTAAATTAACAATAAAAAGTCTTTTAAAAAGGAAACTTCCTATTTGTTTTCAAACGGTTGATGTTTATAATGATCTTCTTACTAAAATATTAATTTAATACAAAATATGCAAAATTTAAGTAAAATGCGAAACTAACCCAGAATAAATATGGAATTAATAAAATTGAAGCAAGAATTGAATGCTTAAAAAATGTTATTATTGTTAACATAATAAATATCCACATAAAAGCTATTATGGCTAAAGCAAGTGATATATTTTGCATCCAAAAAAATGCAGGTGTCCAGGCAAAATTTAATAATAGTTGTATAATAAAGAATATTAGCGGTAATTTTTTTTCTTTTGTTAAGCCTCCTTTTATAAATAAGATAAATGAAATTGCTATCATAATATAAAGAATTGTCCACATCGGAGCAAATATCCAATCAGGCGGATTTAAAAAAGGCTTATTTAAATTTTGAAACCATTCCATATTTTTCATCATATTTTTATTTTAAATAACATTTATGACTAATAAATTACCTTAGTGAGTAATTTTTATGTATTTTCCTGCAGGCATTTTTTGTATTCATTTAGTATAAGTTCTTTAGATTTTAAAATTTGATTTTTATCAGGTGGTTTTATTTCTTTTAAAGGATAATCAATTCCTAATTTTTTATATTTTTCTTTTGCCATATCATGATATGGCAATATTTCCAATGCTTTTACTGTTTTTAATGAGGCAATAAATTTCCCCAGTTCTTTTAAATCATTTTCATTATCAGTAATTGAAGGAACTAATACATGTCTTATCCATATTGATATATTGTTTTTTGATAGATATTTAGCAAATTCAATTACTTGTTTATTTGAGTATCCTGTCAAATCCTTGTGTTTATCGTCATTAATGTGCTTAATGTCAAGTAGAACCAAATCGGTATATTTTATAAGTCTATTATATTTATTAATTGATTCTTTATTAAATAAAATTCCTGATGTATCAAGGGTTGTATGAATATTTTTTTCTTTTGCTGATTTAAATAATTCCGTAACAAAATCTATTTGAACTAAAGGTTCACCTCCTGTAACGGTGATACCTCCATTTTTCATAAATTCTTTTACATTATCGTATTTTTTTAATATTTCACTAACAGAAATTATTTTATTATTATTTAAACTCCAAGTATCAGGATTATGACAATATTTACAATGCATAGGGCAACCTTGCATAAAAACTACAAATCTTATGCCCGGGCCATCTACTGTTCCCAGTGTTTCAAAGGAGTGTATATTACCTTCAATTTTTTTCATAAATTAATTGCTTAATTTGGAATGAAAAGTTCTTGAAATAACATCATCCTGTTGTTCTTTTGTTAATTTATTAAAATTAACGGCATATCCTGATACTCTTACTGTTAATTGAGGATATTTTTCAGGATGTTTTTGTGCATCAATAAGTGTTTCTCTGTTGAATACATTAACATTCAGATGATGTCCGCCTTTTTCCATATAACCATCTATTAAATTTATTAAATTTTCTTCTTGTTTCGTTGTCATATTATCTCCCTAATTATTCAATATTGTTTTACAACATCCGCCGTCGAAATTAATTGTTAATTCTTCCAGATATGATTCTTCTTTCCCTAATGCTTCAGGTATGATTGAGAATGTATTTGAAATTCCGTCTTGTGCATCATTAAATGGAAGTTTTGCAACGGATGATAATGAATCGGCAGCTCCGTTGGTATCACGACCATGCATTGGATTTGCTCCGGGTGCCAGCGGTACTCCTTTTTTCCTGCCATCCGGTGTATTTCCTGTCTTTTTGCCGTATACTACATTTGAGGTTATTGTTAATATTGACATTGTAGGTATTGAATTTCTATATGTATAGTGTTTTCTGATTTTTGTCATAAATGTTTTTACTATGTTTACTGCTATACTATCTACTCTGTCATCATTATTTCCGTATTTGGGAAAATCTCCTTCTATTTGATAATCAATTACTATTCCATTTTCATCACGTATGGTTTTTACTTTTGCATATTTAATCGCAGATAATGAATCGGCAACAACTGATAATCCTGCAATTCCGGTAGCAAAATATCTTTTAACCTCTTTGTCATGAAGTGCCATTTGTGCTCTTTCATAGCAATATTTATCATGCATATAATGGATTATATTTAATGTATTTACATATAATCCGGCTAGCCATTCCATCATATCATCATATTTTTGCATAACTTCTTCATAGTTTAAATATTCAGATTTAATTGGCTGAAATTTTGGGCCGATTTGTTCTTTTGATATTTCGTCAATACCTCCGTTTATTGCATATAGTAAACATTTTGCAAGATTTGCTCTCGCTCCGAAAAATTGCATTTCTTTTCCTACAACCATTGATGAAACACAACATGCAATTGCATAATCATCTCCGTGTATGGCTCTCATCAGGTCATCATTTTCATATTGTACTGATGATGTTGTAATTGATATATGTGCACAATAATCTTTAAATCCTTTTGGCAAATTTATTGACCATAATACTGTCAGATTTGGTTCAGGAGCAGGCCCTAAATTTTCTAATGTATGTAAATATCTGAATGAATTTTTTGTAACCAGGGTTTTCCCGTTTATTCCCATTCCTCCGATTGATTCTGTTACCCATGTCGGATCTCCGGAAAATAATTCATTATATTCCGGTGTTCTGGCAAATTTTATGAGTCTTAGTTTCATAATAAAATGATCTATTAACTCTTGTGCAGTTCTTTCTGTTAATATTCCGTTCTTTAAATCACGTTCTATATATATATCAATAAATGTAGAAGTTCTTCCTAGACTCATTGCTGCTCCATTTTGTTCTTTTACGGCAGCTAAATATCCGAAATATAACCATTGTATTGCTTCTTGGGCATTTCTTGCAGGTTGGGAAATATCATACCCATATATTTCTCCAAGTTCTTTTATTTCTTCCAATGCTTTTATTTGTTCTGCAATTTCTTCTCTTAATTGAATTTTCTCGGGAGTCATTTCTCCTTCAATTGATTTATACTGCTCTTGTTTATCTTCAATTAATCGATTGATTCCATATAGTGCTATTCTTCTGTAATCACCTATTATTCTTCCCCGTCCATAGGCATCCGGTAATCCTGTAATAATTCCGGCATGTCTTGCTGCTTTCATTTCAGGGGTATATACATCAAATACTCCCTGATTATGTGTTTTTCTGTATTTCGTAAATATCTCGGTTATTTCTTTATCTACTTTATATCCGTATGCTTGACAAGCACCTTGAGCCATTCTTATACCGCCAAATGGCTGTAATGATCTCTTTAATGGTTTATCTGTTTGTAATCCTACTATTTTCTCTTTGTCTTTATCTATATATCCTGCTTTATGCGAAGTAATTGTTGATACAATATTGGTATCCATATCTATAACTCCGCCATTTTCTTGTTCTGCTTTTAACAGATTTTTGCATTCTTCCCATAAGTTTATTGTTAATTCTGTTGGCTTACTAAGAAAACTTCCATCACCTTCATATTGTGTGTAGTTATTTTGTATAAAATCTCTTACATTAATTTCTGTTTGCCATTTACCGGGCTTAAAATCATTAATTTTGCATGTTTTATCATGCTCTTCTACTAACATTAAAAACTCCCTATTCTACTATTTATAGTCTTTCCCAAAAATTATCTTATATTATATCATATTTATTCTTTGATTTTATATTTTATGAAGTATTTTATATTAAAAATATTGCATAATTATTTTTATTGGCAAAATCTAAAAATTCCTGATCTAAATGTATAGGATCCTTTATCTTACTTATAATTGCTTCTATTTTTGGAGTATAGCTTGTTATTTCATTATTTGTATATATGTTATTTTGTATGATCTCATTTTGTGTTTCTATTAATCCTTTTTTTAATTCTTCACCATTTATTGTGTATTTCCCTATTTTATACTGGTTATCTGATTCTATTTCCGATAAACTTGTTAATTCTATAAGATATTTTTTGTAAATTTCTATATATTCTTTATCTGATATATTTGATGTATTAATGCCCAAATTTTCTATTAATCTATTTCTATATTCTTTTCTCTCATCTTTATATATGTAATTATATATATAATCCATGTCTTTTTTGTTTCCGGATGATAATCCATTTTCTGATTCTTCAATTATATTATAATTTCTGTTATTTAGTATTATTCCGTTTTTTCTGTCATCAAATGCGTTTTGTTCTTCT
>CANPZN010000014.1 GCA_947588785.1 Candidatus Gastranaerophilales bacterium | reverse complement strand
AAGGGGCTGAAATGAGCGGCAGCGATAGCGAGCGAATAACAAGCCCCAAGACAGCAAATTTCAAGACAGCGAATTTTTAAAGTGGCGTTTTTAAAAGGTGAGCAACTTTACGCTTGTAACCCCTAGATTAAATTATTTGACGTTATAAAACATAGAATTACTCTATATTCACTACGAATAAAACTCACATGCTTATTCATTGCTTGCTCATTTTTTATTAACTTGAAAAATTATCTTTTTGCACTTACATATATTAAATGCCATCCGAATTGAGTTTTAATCGGTTCGGAAACTTGCCCATTTGGAAGATTAAATGCTGCCTTTTCAAATTCCGGCACCATTTCTCCTTTACCAAACCAATTTAAACCACCGCCATCTTTCCCTGACGGACATGTTGAATATTTTCTAGCAGCTTCTCTAAAATTACTAAATATTCCCATTCTGTCATCAGCACTTAAAATCTGCTCTCTGATAGATAAAGCTTCTTTCTCTGTCGGAACAAGAATATGATATGCTTTAACCTCTGTATATTTTTTTTCAGCGGCTTGAACACCTTGAATTAAAACAGAATAATTATTCTCTTCACTGAATATGCTAAAAATACTGAAAAATAAAATTGTTAATATAATACTTTTCTTCATAAAAGTCCTCCTTAATTTATTATTATAAACTTAAGAAATATAAAAAAAATAAGTAACTTGATTATATTATTTATTTAAATTAATAAATTGATTTTCTCTTGTTATTGCAACCATACCGGAACGAACAATTTCCTTAATTCCCAGCGGACGCAACAACGCTATTATTGCCATAACCTGTCTGTTGTCACCACTATATTCTAAAGTATAAGTATCCGGTGATACATCAATAATTTTTGCACCAAATATTTCAGATATTCTTAAAATTTCAGATCTTACATCATCTTTTGCGGATACCTTACAAAGAATAAGTTCCCTATCTATACATTTTTCCGCAGATTTAGGAAGCTCCACAACTTTTATTGTATTTATCAATCTGTTTAATTGCTTACAAATTTGTTCTATTACAACATCATCACCCGTTGTTACAATTGTTATTCTTGAATATACAGAATCTATAGTTGCGGCAACCGTTAAACTTTCTATATTATATCCTCTGGTAGAGAATAAATCGCAAACACTGGAAAGAATACCTGCTTCATTTTTAACGAGAATCGATATTGTATGTTTCATAAAACTATTCTCCCAATCCTGATTCGCTATTTGATAAAATAACTTCATTTAATGGTTTACCTGCTAATACCCAAGGGTATACCATTTCAAAAGGTTCTACCACAAAATCCATTATAACAGGGCCATTATATGCAATTGCTCTATCTAATGCAGAATCTATTTCTTCATCTTTTGTAATTCTTATCCCCAACACTCCATACGCTTCTGCCAGTTTTACATAATCAGGCGAACTTATATGTGTTTGAGAATAATGCTTATCAAAAAGTTTTTCTTGCCATTGTCTTACCATTCCTAAATAACCATTGTTTATTACTGCAATTTTTACGGGTATTTTATAATCAACACATGTCATAAGTTCTTGAATATTCATCTGAATACTTCCATCACCGGCAATATTAAATACTAATCTGTCAGGAGCAGCAATTTGAGCTCCTATTGCTGCCGGAAATCCAAAGCCCATTGTTCCTAATCCACCTGAAGTAATTAATTGCCGAGGCTGTGTAAACTTATATAATTGTGCTGTCCACATCTGATGTTGCCCAACTTCTGTTGCAATTATTGCTTTTTTATCTTTAGTTTTATTATATATATGCTCTATTACGGATTGTGGACTCATTGCCATGCTTTCTACGGCACGTATTACTTTCTTTTCTTTCCAAGAATCTATTTGTTTTACCCAAATTTTTCTCATTTCGACATTATATGAATATTTTCCCGTTTTAAATTCGTTTATCATTACATTTAAAACATTCTTAGCATCACCAACTATAGGAATATCCACATGAACATTTTTACTAATTGAACAAGGGTCTATATCAACATGTATAACCTGGGCATCTTTACAAAATCGTTTTAAACACCCTGTAATACGATCATTAAACCTTGTACCTACTGCGAAAAGAACATCACAGTTACTAACTGCTAAATTCGCCCAATAATTCCCGTGCATACCAAGCATCCCCAGTGATAACTCATCACCTTGAGGATATGTTCCTATGCCCATTAATGTTGTTGCAACGGGAATATTCAATTGTTTTGCTAATTCTCTTATTTCACGCCAAGCCTCTGAATGTATAACTCCGCCTCCTGAAATTATTACGGGGCGTTGTGCTTCACACATAACTTTTAATGCTCGCCTGCATTGTATCGGATGGCCTTCATAGGTAGGATTATATCCGGGTAAAGATATTTTATCAGGATATTCAAAATCCATTTTTGAAGTTAATACATCTTTCGGAAGAGATACTACAACCGGCCCGGGTTTTCCTGTCCTTGCTATATGAAATGATTCTTTTATCACTCTCGGTAAATCACTAATATTTTTTACTAAATAATTGTGTTTACAACAAGTTCTTGTTATTCCGACAATATCTGATTCTTGGAAAGCATCATTTCCAATGAGTTTGGAATCTACCTGCCCTGTAAATACCACTAACGGATAACTGTCATAATATGCATTTGCAATACCTGTAATAGTATTACAAGCACCGGGGCCTGAAGTTACCAAGACAACTCCCGGTTTTCCCGTTATTCTTGCATACCCTTCCGCTGCGTGTACTGCCGCCTGTTCATGTCTGACTAAGTAGTGTTTAATGTAATCACACTTATATAATTCATCATATATATGAAGAATAACACCACCCGGATAACCAAAGATTTTATCTACTCCTTCTTTTCTCAGACATTCCAGAAATATTTTTGCTCCGGTCATTTTTTCTGTTTTATTTAATTGCTCGGCAGTCATTTTACTCTCCAATCAGAAATACTTAACCTTAATTTACCCCTTGAAATTGTATTTTAACCTATTCTTATCTAATCCAATGTTACATTTTACAGCTTGTTTATCGTCACAAATGTTAACGTTTTAAAGTCGTCACTTCTATTTTGCATATATTTCGAATCAGCAAAATTTTCTCAGACAACTTATAAGAATATTTTATTACAAATATTTTGTTTTTTCAGCCTATTTATTTAATTTTTAAAATTTTTCCAAAAAATATTCTGTTGACTATATATTTTTTAAGTTTTACACTAAAAAAAAAACTTTACAAAAACATTTTTATAAAGATATCCGAGAAAATAAAACCATCTGAGCTGTAAAAAATTCTAATATTAATAATGACAAAGCCAGGGCAAGGATAAAATAGAAGAGGAAAAGAGGTATTTATGGCAAAAATTTATTACGCTGCAGATTGTAACTTAAGTTTATTAAAAGGTAAAACAGTTGCAATTATAGGATACGGAAGCCAAGGACATGCTCATGCTCTAAATTTACATGAAAGCGGCATAAATGTAGTTGTTGGTTTATACAAAGGTTCTAAATCTTGGGAAAAAGCAGAAAAAGCCGGTTTAAAAGTTACAACCGTTGAAGAAGCTGCTAAAATTGCCGATTTTATAATGATTTTATTGCCTGATGAAAAGCAAGCTGATATTTATAAAAATCAAATTGCACCAAACTTAACTGCCGGAAAAACATTAGCATTTGCTCACGGTTTCAACATTCATTTCAATCAAATAGTACCGCCTAGTGATGTTGATGTAGTTATGATTGCTCCTAAAGGCCCGGGTCATACTGTTAGAAGTGAATATGTTGAAGGGAAAGGAGTCCCTTGCCTTGTTGCTGTTCATCAAAATGCTTCCGGTAAGGCAATGGAAAATGCTTTAGCATATGCTGCAGGTATTGGAGGAGCCAGAGCCGGAGTTCTTGAAACAACTTTCAGACAAGAAACTGAAACTGATCTTTTTGGAGAACAAGCTGTTTTATGCGGCGGTGTTACAGCATTAATGCAGGCAGGATTTGAAACTCTTGTTGAAGCAGGTTATGATCCTCAAAATGCTTATTTTGAATGCATTCATGAAATGAAACTTATTGTTGATTTGATTTATCAAGGCGGTTTTTCAAAGATGAGATATTCAATTTCAGATACTGCTGAATTCGGAGATTACGAAACAGGTAAACGTATCATCACTGATGAAACAAAGAAAGAAATGAAAAAAATCTTATCTGAAATTCAAGACGGTACTTTTGCAGCTAAATGGATTACTGAAAACAGAGCGGCAAATAGAGCTCACTTCTTAGCTACAAGAAGAGTTAAAGCTGAACATCAACTCGAAAAAGTAGGTAAAGAGCTTAGAAAAATGTATTCTTGGAACGAAGAAAAATAATTACTGTTAATAACAATAAAAAAGGAGGAATAAAATTCCTCCTTTTTATATGCTTGTAATTGCACCTTTATCAGCAGATGAAACAACCGTAGAATATCTTTTTAAATATCCTTTTTTTATTTTAGAAGGCTTTGGAGTAAAGTTTTCAAGCCTATTATTTATTTCATTCTGATCAACATTTAAAGTTATTTCTCTTTTGGTAATATTTATATATATTTCATCACCATTTTTTATAATGCCGATTACACCTTTAGAAGGAGCTTCTGGACAAATATGACCAATACACAAACCTCTTGTACCTCCGGAAAATCTTCCGTCTGTAATCAACGCTACTTTACTTCCCAATCCTTTTCCTACAATTGCAGAAGTAGGTGAAAGCATTTCTCTCATCCCGGGGCCGCCCTTTGGGCCTTCATATCGTATTACAACAACATCTCCCGCCTTAATTTCATCATCCATTATTGCTTTCATTGCTTCTTCTTCACTGTCAAATGTCTTTGCATATCCAGTGAATTCAAAACATTCTTTTTCAACTCCGGAGATCTTTACAACTGCTCCATCCGGGGCTATATTTCCGTGTAATACCGCCAAACCCGGATTTGTAGTTATTGGGTTATTAACTGTATGTATTACTTCATTATCACACCATATATCAGAATTTGCTATTTCCGAGAGTCTTATTCCTGACACACCCACTGTATCCTTCATTTCGGGAATGTTTCCATACAAAGTTTTTAATACTGCAGGAATTCCTCCGGCATTATCCAAATCAGCCATTGTTTTCAATGCGGATGGATCTAATTTTATTATTTGAGGAACTTTAAAACTTAATTCTTCAAAATCTTTCAAAGTTATATCTATACCAGCCTCATTTGCAATTGCAAGCAGATGTAAAATCGAATTAGTTGATCCGCCCAGGGCTAAGTCTGTTATTATAGCATTTCTTACTGAATCTCTTGTAATTATAGATGAGGGTTTTATATCTTTTTCAATTAATTCATTTATTATAACACCTGAATCAAATGCTATTCTCTTTGTTTTGGCACTTACTGCAGCTGAGGTTGCACAATACGGCAAACTCATTCCCATAACTTCTGTCAAGCATGCCATTGTATTTGCTGTATAAAGTCCTTGACATGCACCTGCCGTAGGACAAGAGGTTATTTCCATTCGCTTTAACAGCTTTTCATCAATTTCACCGTTTGAAAACTTTCCTATTGCTTCAAATGTACCTCTTATCATGGTTAATGTATTATTTTGACATTTTCCATCACTCATTGGGCCAACTGTCACAACTATACAGGGTATATCTAATCTTACTGCTGCCATTATCATTCCCGGTGTTATTTTATCACAATTTGTTAAAAGAACTAAACCATCAAGTTTATGTGCTATTGCAACCGATTCAACACAATCCGCAATAAGATCTCTTGATGGCAGAGAATAATTCATTCCGCTATGCCCCATTGCTATACCATCGCAAATAGCAGGTACTCCGAATATAAATGCCTGTCCGCCTCCGGTATGTATTCCTTTTTCTATTTGGCGTTCTATCTCTCGCATTGTACAATGACCGGGTACTAAATCAGTAAAACTGCTTGCTATACCAATAAATCTTTTGTTAATTTGATTTTCACTTACACCCGTAGCATATAATAATGCTCTATGCGGAGTTCGCTCCAGTCCTTTTTTTATTTCGTCACTTCTCATAATAAAACCTCCCTGATATTATTTAATATGGTGTCGCAACCTTGTGCTTGCTCATCTGAGCCGTAAAGTTGCTCACCTTTTAAAAATGCTCTCCAAAACTTCGCTGTCTTAAAATTTGCTGTCTTGGGGCTTGTCATTCGCTCGCTTTCGCTCTAGCTCATTTCAGCCCCTTCTCTACTCGGGTTCACTTCGTTTCACCCTTTCGCAAATTTCGCTCACATTACTTATAGCAAAATTTTCTCGGACATTATAATAATACCAGAGAGATTAAATTTTGTCAGAATTTTTTATACTAAACCTAAAGCATGATGCTTTTCATATATAATTTCTGCCATTCTATCTATTTTTACATAGTCTTGTGCTTTTGCTTTTCCTTTTACCAATATTGGCTCTATTACATCTAATCTTAATGGTGCAAGCATTTCTGCCATCTTCCCGAATAGGTCTCCGCCCCATCCGTATGATCCGATAAATGATGCTATTTTCATCTTCGGTCTTAATACACTTGCAAGATATACTGTATTAAATGCCGCAGGATGAGGCCCTGCCAATACCATTGATGTTCCCATTACTAAAGTAGTTCCATCTACCAATGCCATTGCAAGATCGCCTAAATTCCCTTCTGCCATATCATATTTTACTGAATCTATACCTTTTTCTTTCAATTTTTTTGCAAGATAATCTATCATTTCTTCTGTTGAATGATACATTGAAACATATGGTAACAATACTAAATTTTTTCCTCTTTCACCTGCCCAATCTTCATATAAATTCAATATATAATTAGGATCTTTATGAATTGGGCCATGACTTGGAAGTATCATTTCCACATTTAAATCTTTTATTTGTTTTATATATTTTCTGCAAACAGTACTAAACGGCATCATTATTTCTGCAAAATATTTCTTTGCACTCTTTTCTAAATCTTCTGACGGAGTTGCAAAAACATCATCAAATATATAGTGAGCTCCTAAAAAGTCACCCGTACAGATTATGTTATCTTCTTTGATATACGTAAACATTGTATCAGGCCAATGAACACCGGGGGCTATTACAAATTTTAGGGTTTTATTTCCCAATGATATTTCTTCGTTATTCGTTATTATTTTAATTCTATTTTCAGGCACTAAAAGCATTTCTTGCACATTTTTTGCACATACAGAATTTGTAATAAGAATTGCTGAAGGAAATTTTTCCAAAAGTGCAGGAATACTTCCTGAATGATCCTGTTCTCCGTGATTCGCAATTATATAATCAACTGTTGTAATTCCATTTTCATCAAATGATTTTATATATTCATTCGTAAATTTAGGATACATTGTATCTATAACTGCCGTTTTTTCAGAACCCTTTATTATATAAGAATTATAACTTGTTCCTTTATCCAAAGGAATTAATTCATCAAAAATTATTCTGTCTTTATCATTTAATCCTGCATATAAAATATCATCTTTTATTTTTTTATATATCATACTGACTAACCTCTTCTTTACTAATCCTGACTCCGGAATTCCGCTTCTTGAAATTCCTTTTCGCTCAGACTTGTCGTTCGCTTTGGCTTCGCCTGCTCGCTCACTTCGTCTTCGCTTCCCGGACTCTCGTCCGTCCGGAATTCCGCTTCTTGAAATTCCTTGCGATAATTTTAAGTTACTTTCTCTGTAACATAAAATCCAAACAGAATCTAATTACTTTGTTTTTCAAAATATTCTTTACCTACACCGCAGAGAGGACATATATAATTATCAGGTAAATCTTCAAAAGGTATATTTTCATTATCTACGGGATCGTATACATAATGACATACTGTACAAAGATATTTATCCATTTTAATCTCCTTTATATTTTTTTCCAATTTGAGCATAACATTATATTGAAAACTAATCAATCAGTCTAAAATATAAATTTTATTAAAAAATAAAATTTCAAATAGATAATTAGTTAAATACCGTATTTTATAACGATTTAAAGTTGCCATCACAAATTTTCAATCACACTTTAGGCGAGAAAATCTACTCGGACAATGAAATGTAAATTTTTGTAAAATTCATTAAAGATTTATTTAAAATATATCGATTTATCATATAAGAGAAAAGGAAAAGGTATGAATTTTGAAACATTTAAAATTGGATTTTTAAGTTATCTTGAAGAAAAACTGGGAAATACTGATTCAAAATTAAAAGAACAAATTGAAAATAATAGCGATATCAGCATTTTTATGTTCAGTAATGAATTCAAAGATTATGTTTCAGAAGAACTTGGTGCCGATATTTCTATTTTTTCAAAAGGTATGAGTGAAATTATAGATATGGATTTTGAAAATGGTCAATTTGTAAATAACCAAAGTTCTGACGATTTTACAAAAAATGAAGATATCAATAATTTTACGGTAGATATTCTGAATGATGCATTATCTAATGATGAAGTAAAAAAATCAATAGATAAAGATCAAAATGGTGAAGTAAGTCAAGATGAAGCACAAGCATTTATTGAAAGTTTAAGTGATGAAAATGGGGTTCTAGCATTTGATAAACTTGCACAAGAAACTGCAAATATCATCTCTGAAGGAGATGAAGAAATTTCTGACACACAAGATGATGCAAGTGAAATGACCGGAACTGATGCATTACTCGATAAAATATATAATAACAAAAGCATAATTAAAGCATTAGATAAAGATGGAGATGGTATTTTAAGTGACGAAGAAAAAGCTGAATTTGAAGATTATGCAAAAAGTCTTGGAAAAAATCCTGATGAATTAACAGAAAAAGATATAAAAAAAGCTGTATCAAATATTTTGGATGGTACCTATAAAAATGATAAAGAATTAAAAGACAAAACAGATGAAGATGAAAACGCTGATACGGATAACAAGAATTCAGCCGCTAAAGGAACATCATCCGGAGGCGGAGGAGGGGGCGGAGTATCCGGAATAGGTGGCGGCGGAGGCGGCGGCAGTGTTGCTCCCCTATCTTCAACACCTTCCGGTGTTCAAAATGAAGAAAAAACTTTTGATAGTATGTCTTTAGAAGAACTTGAATCAGAAAAAACTTCAAAAGAATCTGAAGTAACAAAAGCTCAAGATGAAGTAAATGCTGTTTATTCAGGTGAAAATGAAGCTGTTAAAAACGCCGAAGAAGATTGTGATAGTGCAAAAGAAGCATATGATAAAGCTGTTGAAGAAGATGAAAATATTAGTGATGAATTAAAAGAAGAACGTGAAGAAAATCTTTCCGCAATTGATGAAGAAGAAAATGTTATTTCCGGACTGGAATCAGACATTAATAATAAAGAAGGAGAAATTTCAAATCAAGAATCCGTTATTGCTTCCGATGAATCGAATATAGCGGCATTAGAATCTGCTTTATCTGCATTAAATGGAGAAAGTTCAGATGATCCTGACGTACAAGCCGAAATCGAAAGTAAAAAGGCTGCAGCAGAAGCTGCACTTAATGAAGCTAAAGAACAACTTTCACAAGATGAAAAAACTTTAGATGATTTAAATCAAGAACTTGAAGATTTACAAACTCAACTTGAAGAAGAAGAAGGAAATCTTGAAGAACTTGAAAGTGAAAAAAGCAGAATTGAAGAAGAAATTTCTAAAAATTGCAGTAAAGAAACAGAAGACGCAATGAAGGCTTATAATGAAGCAAAAGAAAATATAGAAACCGTAAAAGCATCAGAACTTGAAACTGCAAAAGCAAATTTAGACACTGCGAAAGCGGAACTGGATGATATCAACACAAAAATAAATGAGAAGAAAGCAAAAGCCACACAAAGAGATTATGGCATGAATACATCCGGAAGTGAACTTTTAGATAGACTTGAAGATGCCGGTGGTGATGCCTTCAACGGATTTGATAATTTATGTGCAACCCTTGGCATGGATCGAGAAGAAACTGCTGAGTATATAGCTTATCTTTGCGAATCTGAAGAATGGGGTAACGGTTGTATCGATCCTGTAATATTCTGTGCCCAATTACGTCAGGAATCAGGATTTAACGGAGGTACAGTCGGTGATGGCGGTTATGCCGTAGGCTTAGGTCAGCTTCATGAAATAGCTGTAGGTGAAGTTAACAGATACTGGGGTACAAGTTATTCTGGTGAAGACAGATGGGATCCGCAAAAAAACTTGGAAATAACTATGTTATTCTTGAAAGAATGTTATCAACAAACCGGAGATACGGAAGGTATGCTTGGAATGTACAATCAGGGAACTTTAGACAAAGCTCGCAGTGCTGACGGGCAAGCATATGTAAGACAAGTATTAAGTCGTTTGAATAATGTACCTCAATATACTTAATTCTTAAAGAATATACATAATGACAATATAAAAATTTAACATAGTTCTTAAAATAATCTAGTGCAGCAGCTTTACATTGCTCATCACAATTGTAAAGTTGCTCACTTTTTCAATATATAGTTTGCAAATTTTCACAAAGCTAACGAATACATTTTCCGTTTAATCAGGTTTACACTTTCCTGATTGCCCTTGAATCAGTGCTTACCCATTTATTCGGACAAACATATAAAGGTATAAGAACTATGAAATATTTTTTAAGTTTATTTATTTTAATAATCGGATTGCCGTCATTTAGTAAAACTATCAATGGAGAAATAAAAAAAGAAACAAGATCTGACATTAACAGAATATACGATTTACAAAATAATACACCTATCGAAGGAGCTCTTATAAAAGTACCCTCAAAACAATTTACAACCCAAACAGAATCTGACGGTTCTTTTAAATTAGGGACAAGAATTGATGCTCCAACCATTATGTCCGTTGAAAAATCAGGTTATAAACCCTTTTCATTAACTCTGAATTCAAAATATAATAATGCACCTATAAGTGTAGGTATCGAAAAAACTACACCAAATGACATTATCGTAGAAACAGATATGATACATCTTGGCGATAATTCATATTCTATGAACTCTGCACATGCTTCTCAGTTTAGTATCAGTTCTACAGGAGCATTCTATTCCAAAGATTTTACATTAAATAATACAAAAAATATCGATAATCTTTTATTAGTTATAGGCTCAATAATAGGAATAGACACAATTCAATCTCAACATTTGGGACAATCAAAAGTTAAAACTTCATATTCCAGTCCTCCTGAAATATTTTGTAACGGTAATAAAATTGCAGAAATAAAAATTAATGGGGATAATCAAAAAATTAATATTCCAAAAGGAATTATAAATGAAAACGGAATAGTAAATATTACAATAAAAACAGGTAGAAATATTTTTAAAACAAGTAATATAGATTATGATGATATAGAATTTACAAACCTTTTACTCGAAATAAAATAACTTTTAAATATAATCTATCTCTGATATAATAATTAAACGAGGTGGATTTTTATGCCGTTAGAATTTAAAAAATTAAATATAGAAGATGTAATACTTATTATTCCTAAAGTTTTTAAAGATGACAGAGGATTTTTTCTTGAATCTTACAAAAAATCAGAATTTAAAATGAATGGAATTAATATTGATTTTAATCAAGATAATCATTCTAAATCAACAAAAGGAGTATTAAGAGGATTACATTATCAAGCTCCGCCCAAAGAACAAGCTAAAATTGTACGTTGCATTAAAGGGAAAATATTTGATGTAGCTGTAGATATAAGAAAAAATTCCCCTACATTCAGTAAATGGGTAGGTGAAATACTTTCAGAAGATAATAAATATATGCTTTATATTCCTGCAGGTTTTGCACACGGTTTTGTTGTATTAAGTGATGAAGCCGAGTTACTTTATAAAGCCTCAAATGAATTTTCTAAAGAACACGATAGAGGGATTCTATGGAATGATGAAGATATAAATATTAATTGGGGTATAGATTTTATACCTTTATTAAGTGAAAAAGACAAAAATCAGCCAAGACTAAAAGATGTAAAGGATTTATAAATTTATGAAAATACTTGTAACCGGAGGAGCAGGATTCATCGGCAGTTGTTTTATTCATTATATTTTAAATAAATATAAAAATTATAAAGTTATTAATCTTGATGCCCTTACTTATGCCGGAAATATAGAAAATCTTGAAGATATTGAAGACAATAAAAATTATACTTTCGTACACGGAAATATTTGTGATAAAAGATTAGTTCGTGACATAGTAAGCGAAGTTGATTGTATTGTTAATTTTGCAGCAGAAAGTCATGTGGATAGGTCAATTACAGGCCCCGAAATTTTTGTTGAAACAAATGTTGCAGGAACACTAAATTTATTACAAACTGCAAAAGAATTCGGAATAGAAAGATATCTTCAGGTTTCTACCGATGAAGTATACGGTTCACTTGGTGCCGACGGATATTTTTATGAAACAACTCCGATTTCACCTAATTCTCCATATTCCGCTTCTAAAGCAAGTGCTGATTTACTGGTTAAAGCATATTTTGAAACATACAAACTTCCTGTATTAATCACCCGTTGTTCAAATAATTACGGGCCGTATCAATATCCGGAAAAATTAATACCATTCTTTATTTCTCAACTTTTAAAAGGAGAAAAAGTTCCTGTCTATGGTGACGGACTTAATGTCAGAGATTGGTTATATGTTTATGATCATTGCAGTGCAATAGATATAGTACTCCATAAAGGTAATGTCGGCGAAATATACAATATAGGCGGTCATAATGAAAAAACTAACCTTGAAATCACTAAATTAATTCTTACTGCAATGGGAAAAGATGAATCATCAATAGAATATGTAAAAGACAGACTCGGTCACGATAAAAGATATGCAATTTGTAATGATAAAATTCAATCACAGTTAGGTTGGACGCCTTCCGTTACTTTTGAAGAAGGAATTAATTTAACAATTAATTGGTATTTAAATAATCAAAAATGGATTAAAAATATTGAAAATAAAAAGGTAGGAGTCTTATAATGAAGATTCTTGTAACCGGTGCAAAAGGCATGTTGGGACAAGATTTATGTCCTATTCTCGAAGATGAAGGTATTGATGTTATCGAAACAAACAGAAATAATCTGGATATAACACAATATGAAAATGTTGTATCAGTATTAACAGAATTAAAACCTGATTATGTAATACATTGTGCTGCATATACAAATGTTAATGGTGCTGAGGAAGAAAAAAATACCGCATTTTTAGTCAATGAAACAGGTACTGAAAATATAGCAAAGGCTGCAAACAATTAGATATAATATTAGTATATATATCTACTGATTATGTTTTTGACGGAACAAAAGAAGCGAAATATTTACCATCAGATAAAACTAATCCGTTAAATACATATGGTAAATCCAAATTAGCAGGTGAAAAAAAAGTACAAGAAATATGCGAGAAGTATTATATAGCAAGAACAAGCTGGCTTTATGGACATCACGGAAAAAACTTTGTAGAAACAATGATATCATTAGCAAAT
This sequence comes from Candidatus Gastranaerophilales bacterium, assembly GCA_947588785.1. GTDB lineage: Bacteria > Cyanobacteriota > Vampirovibrionia > Gastranaerophilales > Gastranaerophilaceae > Avigastranaerophilus. Next base: position 15,772 of record CANPZN010000014.1, on the reverse strand, counting down.
AAGCCGGAATTAAAAGTAGTAAATGATCAAATAGGCTGTCCTACTTGGACTGTAGATTTATCAAACGGAATCGTAAAATTAATAAAAGAAAAATATCCCTATGGGATATATCATTTATGTGGCTCAGGGCAAACAAGTTGGTATGAATTTGCGAAAGAAATATTCAGCCTATGTAAATTAAACGTAAACTTAAGACCTTGCAATACGGAAGATTTTCCCAGTCCTGCAAAGCGTCCTGTATATAGTGTCTTGGAAAATAATAATATTTTAAGAGATTGGAAAAAAGCATTAAAAGAATATATAGAGTTGAGGTGCGAATGAAAGGAATAGTTCTTGCCGGCGGTACAGGGAGCAGATTATATCCATCAACACAAGTTATATCAAAACAGCTTTTGCCTATATATGATAAACCAATGATATATCATCCGATTTCAGTCTTAATGTTAGCAGGAATAAAAGAAATACTAATAATATCAACACCTCAAGATTTACCTCTTTTTAAAAAACTTTTAAAAGACGGATCTAATTTGGGGATTAGATTTTCATATAAGGAACAGCCCTCACCTGACGGATTAGCACAAGCATTTATTCTTGGTAAAGAATTTATAGGTAATGACTCTGTAGCATTGATATTAGGCGACAATATATTTTATGGCCCTTCATTTTCTTATATTTTAAAAAATGCAGTTTCAAAAACAGAAAAAAATGGAGGTGCTACTCTTTTTGCATATCGGGTAAAAGATCCTCAAAGATTTGGAGTTGTCGAATTTGACAGCAATAAAAATGTTGTCTCTATTGAAGAAAAACCTCAAATGCCAAAATCTAAATATGCAGTTACAGGGCTATACTTTTATGATAACAATGTTATTGATTATGTAAAAGATCAAAAGCCTTCAAAACGTGGTGAACTTGAAATAACTGATTTAAATAATACATATTTAAAAAACAATAAAATTTCTGTTGAAATTTTAGGACGTGGGTTTGCTTGGCTAGATACAGGAACACATGATTCATTACTGCAAGCTTCTCAATATGTAAAAACTATTGAAGACAATCAAGCCGTTAAAATCGCTTGTTTGGAAGAAGTTGCTTATGAAATGGGATATATTAACAAAGATAAATTACTTGAAATTGCAAGTCAATTTCCTAATAATCCATATTATCAATATATAAAAAACTTAGCCTGAGTATAGAATTATTTTTTTCTTAAATTACATTAAAGTAAAAAATATTATATTAAGTTGTCAAAAAATTTACGAAATAATGATACAAATAACATTTCTGCCAAAAGATAATGCAGGAAAGTTTCTGCGTTCTGTTAAATGAGATAAATACTTCAGTGAGTCCAATTTTACTCGAACAACATATATTTTATGGAGGAAATTATGAGAAATAAAAAAAGATCACTATTAAATGCATTAAATAGAAAATGTACAAAAAAAGTTAAAATATGTACCTCTAAATTTTGTGCTGAAGGCTGTTTGGATGAAGAATATGATGATGATAATATAGTATGTCTGTCTAACGTGGATATGGTATTTACAGACGGAAGTAATAATACGGAGCATAGAGAAAGCCTATGTATTTGTGATGATTATATAATAGCATTTGAAGCCATTTCAGACTAAAAAAACCGGCAAATGCCGGTACAGTCTTTAACTGAACAATTTTATAAACAACTATTCAACAAAACTGCTCTTAATATCAGGTTGTTCATTAAAGTTAAAAATAAAATGGGAATATCTTTCCATTCTTAACTTAAACCAACCTAACATCGTATCCGAGCCATATATCTTAATTGTTCGCATTCTGTCAAAATTTTTATTATTTCTATTATATGATTCATCAATATATGTCTGACACTTACAATTTAACTCTTCAACCAAATCATAAAGAGTCTTTAGCCAAGCTGCCTGAACACTCATATCATTTACTTTATATTCGAGAATCATATCTTTCCTGACTTTTCTTAAAATACTATTATATATATACCAGATTAAATGAATTTTTAAACATCATGACTTAATACTTATTAACAATAAATTCATTTTCAAAACACTTATTTTAACTGATTTACTTGATATTTATATAATTCATAAGTATTTTCCATTAACATGGCAATAGTCATTGGGCCAATTCCGCCAGGAACAGGCGTAATATACGAACATAAAGGTGCAACTTCCTCAAAATCGACATCTCCTGCTAATGAATTTTTTGTTCTGTTTATTCCGACATCAATAACAATTGCATTTTTTTTAATAAAATCTTTTTTTATAAAATGATATTTTCCAATAGCAGATATAATTATATCCGAATTCCTTGCAAGTTCTTTTAAATTGTTAGTTTTACTATGTGCAATTGTAACGGTGGCATTTTGTGATTGAAGCAATATTGCAATAGGTTTACCTACTATATTTGACCTGCCGATTACAAGAACATTTTTTCCTTCTATTTGTATATTATATTTTTGTAAAAGTCTTATAATCCCTTTTGGAGTACACGGTACAACTAATGACTTATATCCTAAAGCAAGTCTGCCAAAATTATAAGATGTAAAACCATCAACATCTTTTAAGGGATCTATTGCTTCCAAAACTCTTTGCTTATTAATATGTTCAGGTAATGGCAGTTGAACCAAAATAGCATTAATATTTTCATCTTCATTTAAAATATGTATTTGTTCCAGCATATTTTCTTCCGATATATCATTATCAAGAGGAATTACAACAGAATCAAAACCTATATATTTTGCTTTATTTTGTTTATTTCGCACATATATTTCACTTGCAACATCATTACCTGCCAGAATTACAGCTAATTTAGGTTTTTTTTCAAGTTTAACCGTAAGATTTTTTAAATCTTCTATTATTTCATTTGCCAGTTTTTTACCGTCTAAAATTATTGTCATTTTTTTCCTCTTGCTGTGGAATATTAAGTCTGAAATATAACTGTTCTAAAGCGGATTCTACAACTTTTGAATTTTTTGTTACCCTGTTATCCTTCAACAAATCATCTTTTGGAATTGTTCCGAGAGTAGTTAAATCATATTTATTAAGTAAAGCTAAAAGAGGTTCAATTTCCTGTTTATTAACCTTATTCAATATTACCCCCAATTGTTCTCCTGCCGCATACTTAGCAGAATATTCTTCAATCCTTTTTGCGAGATGAATTGATGCTTCATTTGGTCTTGCCACAACAAGTGTAACATTTATCGGAATATCAACAAGCTGATGTAAATATTTCAAGTCAAATTCACAATCAAAAATAACATAATCATACCTTGAAATAAGTTTTACAAGTGCATCATTTATTTGTTTTGTAATAGGACATCGACAGTCTTTAGATCCAATAAGCCAAGAAACTATTATATCAGTATTATCATCTAATGGTTCAAGGATATCTTCCAAAGCCCATTCTATATATTCCTGCTTTGTCATATTATCAGGAATACCTGTTTTATATTCATGCTTTCCGCTTCTTATTCCATATATTGTTTGTCTTATATCTTTACCAAAACTATGTCCTAGTTCGGAAGTTAAATCGTTATCAAATAATAAGAATGTTTTATCAGGATGTTTTGCACGTATAACATTCCATAATGCCTTTACAATTGTAGTTTTTCCGCTTCCGCTTTTTCCTGTTATTGCGATCGATACTGTCATTTAATATCTCCATATCGTTTCTATTATATCCAAATAAAATACTTATGTAAATTCATTGCAGATTTAAAAATTTATGAACTTGAGGAATAAGACGAACATTAGAATATTTTTCTACAAATAAATTAAAAATTTTATTTAGTTCTATTTTATTTATACTGTTCCATTCGGGTTGCAGTATTAACAATAAATTATTTTCTTTTGCAAGTTTTATGCTCTGTGATATTTCTTCATCCGATATTTTTTCATTAAAAACAATTTTACAAAATATTTCTTTACTATATTTTACTGCTATTTTTATAAATTCTTCATGAAGCTTAAATAAATCACCATTATCAGATACAGAATTTAACTTTATATCCATTGAAATTATATCTATATAATTTATAATTTTTTCAAGATTTTTATATAAAGTTCCATTTGTTTCCAAGTAAATTTTTTGTGATACCAAAGGAAGAAACGATTGTAAAAATTCAACTTCTAATAAAGGTTCTCCGCCTGTTAAACTTATTGAATGTATACTCTTATCTTCATTTACAATATTAAGTAAGTTTTCGACAGAATATTCTTTAAGATCACTAAAAAAATTAGTATCACAATATTTACATTTAAGATTACATTTAGTAAATCTCATAAAAAACTGCTTAACCCCGATATAAGGTCCTTCACCCTGAATTGAAGTAAAAATTTCTTTTAAAACGATATTATTTTGCATTGTCAAAATCAGCCCTGATATTTTCTGATGAAATTTCTGATAATTGTTTATAGAGTTCCTTTTCTTTATCCGAAAGTTTTTTAGGTAGTTTTATCATAACATTAATAATAACATCACCACGTTTAGTTTTGTCTTTGCTAAAAAGTCCTTGAGATACAAGTTTTAATTTTTGTCCGGAGGATGTCATTTCTGGGATTTTAACAATAGCTTGAGCACCATCAGGTAAAGCAATATTAACCTGAGTTCCAAAAACAGCCTCAAAAGGAGTAATAGGCAAATTACAATGTATATCAAGTTTATCAATGCTGTAATAATTATTATTTTCAACAGTAATTATTAAATACAAATCACCATCATGACCGCCATTTTGTCCCAGATTTCCTTCTTTTTTAATTCGGACTTTAGACCCGGTAACAACCCCCTGAGGTATTTTTACATTAATTTTTTTATTATAAGTTATTTCCCCTTCACCTTTACACATTAAACAGTTTTGACCATTAATAAATTTTCTGCCTCCGCAATTAGGACAAGGTCTTGTATGAACAATATTAATTTTTCTGTTCGTACCTGTTATTGATTCTATTAATGAAACAGATAAATCGATACTAATATCATCTCCATTAATTGGTTTTTTATTGTCAAAATTATCATCTTTTTTCTTTTTTAAAGTAAAAAGATTGTCAATTGCATCATTAATAGACTTAGTAAATGAAGACTCTCCCGGATTTTTTTGCTTATTTAATTTTTCTTTAAGTTTTTCATTTCTATAACTTGCTTCAAACTGTTTTTTGATTTTTTCTTTATAATAACCATGAATAACATCATATTTTTTTCGTTTATCAACATTAGTTAAGATTTCATATGCTTCTTGAATTTCTTTAAATTTAGCTATATCCGATTCATTTTTTGAAACATCAGGATGGTACAAATGAACAAGTTTTCTATATTGAACTTTAATTTCATCAACAGATGCATCAAAATTAACATTTAAAATTTTATATAAATCCTTATTATAGTAATTTGCCAAAATAAAATTCTCCTTATTCAATTTTAAAAAAGACACAGAAAATATCAAATACTTTTGTATTTTTTTTAAAATTAAAGTACTATAAAGATTGTCCGAGAAAATTTTGCAATAAAGAACGTATCAAAACATTCAAACTGCGACATTAAGAAATAATAAATCAGAACATCAATGACAAACGAAAAGGGAAAGTCAAGGTTAAATTGTTCAAAGAAGATCATAAGAAAAAGGCAAGAGGTAATTATGAATACAGAGATAATAAGAAAAACAGACAAAGAAATAGCTGATTTAATTGATAAAGAATTAATAAGACAACAAAATACAATAGAATTAATAGCGAGTGAAAATTTTACTTCAGAAGCAGTAATGGAAGCGGCAGGAAGTATATTAACCAATAAATATGCAGAAGGAAAACCATATAAAAGATTTTATAACGGATGTGAAAACGTAGATAAAATAGAAGAAATAGCACAGGAACGTGCCAAAAAGCTTTTTAATGCCCCACACGCAAATGTACAACCGCATAGCGGTGCTCAAGCTAATATGGCAGTATTTTTATATGCAGTAAAACCGGGTGATACAGTTATGGGCATGGATTTATCAAATGGAGGACATTTATCTCACGGATCACCCGTAAATTTTTCAGGATTATATTTCAACATAGTATCTTATGGAATAAATGAAAAAGGTGAAATAGATTATGAAGAAGTAAGGAAACTCGCAATAAAACACAAACCTAAGTTAATAATTTGCGGAGCAAGTAATTATTCAAAAATAATAGACTTCAAAAAATTTAAAGATATAGCAAACGAAGTTAACGCATATTTAATGGCGGATATAGCACATATTGCGGCACTGGTTGCCACAGGAGAACATCCATCACCATTTCCTTATGCGGATTTTGTTACGACAACAACTCACAAAACATTAAGAGGCCCACGAGGCGGAATTATAATGTGTAAAGAAGAACATGCACAAGGAATAGATAAAGCAGTATTTCCTGGAATTCAAGGCGGGCCGTTAGAACATATTATTGCTGCAAAAGCAGTTGCATTAAAAGAAGCTCTTTCAGATGATTTTAAAAATTATGCAAAACAAATTATATTAAATGCAAAGAAATTGGCACAAACATTAATGGAAGAAGGACTTGATATTGTTGGAAACGGAACTGAAAATCATTTAATGACATTAGATTTAAGGAAATTGAATAAAACAGGAAAAGATATAGCAAACATATTAGAAGAAGTAGGAATTACAGCGAATAAGAATACTGTTCCGAATGATCCTCAAAGCCCATTTATAACAAGCGGAGTAAGAATTGGCGTTCCTGCAGTTACGACAAGAGGTTTTAAAGAGGAAGATATGATCGAAATCGGGAAAATAATTGCGGAAGCAGTCAAAATTTCAGATTCAAAAGATATTGAAAAAATAAAACAATTAAGAGAACGATCATTAATATTATGTAAAAAGCATCCTTTATATGCATAGCATAAAAAGAATCAGTTGTAATAGCGGAGCAAAAAAATAAAAAATAAGGACAAAAATATGACCTTTATTCAACTATCAGAAACATATATTATAGGAGCTGTTATAGCATTTATAATCGGAATATTCATAGTTCCGATAGTTATTTCATATTCAGAGAAAAAAGGATTATTAGATCAACCGAATGAAAGAAAAATTCACTCTCATCCAATTCCGAGATTAGGAGGAGTAGCAATATGGATATGTTCAATCTTATCTTTTATTGCCTCAATTATATTAAGTTATTACCCGTACGGAAGACTATTATCCGGATTATTACTGGGAAGTTCATTAATGTTTATGCTAGGTCTTATTGATGATATTTACGGATTAAGTGCAAAATTCAAATTTGTAATACAAATATCCATAGCAACAATAGTATATTGTCTTGGGGTAAAAATAACATCTCTATATATACCGATTGCAGGATTAGTGGAAATACCTCATATACTGTCATATATAGTTACAATAGGTTGGATTGTAGGAATAAGTAATGCAGTAAATTTTATAGACGGTGTAGACGGATTAGCCGGATCAGTTATAACAATAAGTTCGGTAACACTGGGTTTAATAGCAATTGCTTCAGCTTCAGATGCAGTAAGTGCAATAATAGCATTTATACTGGCAGGCTCTATGCTCGGATTCTTAACCTATAACTTTCATCCCGCAAAAATTTTTATGGGTGATTCCGGAGCATTATATTCGGGATTTCTTCTGGCTGCTTTATCAATAATGTATTCAATAAAAACATCTGATTTTAAAATGTATGTACCATTTTTAATTTTGGCTGTTCCGATAATGGATATAACATTTTCATCAATGAGAAGAATATTAAAAGGGAAATCTCCTTTCGTTGCAGATGCGGAACACATTCACCACAAATTATTAAATTTAGGACTATCTCAAAATAAAGCAGTCCTAATATTAGTTACATTTTCAATAATAACAGGAACTCTTGCAACTTATATAGCAGCATCGGATACAACAAAATATTTTATATACGCAATAATTATGTCTGCTATAATGTTAGTATTAAGCACACACGCAAAAACAGGTGAAGGGAAGTAATTTCATGTCAGTAAAAAAGATTGTAAAATATGGTACTCCGTCATTACGAGAGAAATCAAAAGAGGTACATAAGATATCAAAAAAAATACAAATATTAATTGAAGACTTATTTGATACATTATATGCCCAAAACGGAGTAGGTTTAGCAGCTCCGCAAATAGGAGAAAATTTAAGAGTATTCGTAATTGATACGGGAACAGATCAAAAGACAATGAATCCGTTAACATTTATAAATCCCAAAATAATAAAAAAAGAAGGTGCGGTTAATTCATATGAAGGATGTTTAAGTTTTCCCGAAGCATATACAAATGTAAGAAGATATAAAAATGTAAAAATAAAAGCATTAAATGAAAAAGGTAAACCATTTATATTGGAAGCAACAGAAGGTTCACTCTTAGCAAGAGCAATTCAGCATGAATTTGATCATTTAGATGGAATTTTATTTATTGACCACTGCAGAAACAGATTTGAAGCAGATAAAATATTAATGGAAAAAGGATTAAATCCTATTGATTCTGATTATATTCTGGATGAAAAAGACCTGGAAACAGAAATTCAAAATAATACACAACAGCAAGAAGGGAAAAAAGTTGATTAAAATAGTATACATGGCGACACCTGAAATTGCAGTAAAAAGTTTAAAAGAATTAAACAATAATCCAAATATAAAAGTAGAAGCTGTTATTACACAACCTGACAGACCAAAAGGCAGAGGAAATAAATTAACTCCTCCGCCAATAAAAGTATGTGCTAAGGAAAATAATATTCCTTGTTTTCAAACTGAAAAAATCAGCAAAGATACTGAATTGTTAAAGAAATTAAAAGAAATAAATCCTGATTTTATTGTAACATTTGCTTTTGGACAAATATTATCGGAAGAAGTATTAAATATACCATGTTTTTCAACAATAAATTTACATGCTTCATTGCTTCCGAAATATAGAGGTGCAAATCCCATACAAAGATGTATATATAACGGTGATCAAGAAACTGGAATAACAACAATGATAACTGTTTTAGAACTTGATGCCGGAGATATTTGTGAATGTGAAAAAATTCAAATTACCGAAAACATGACAAATATTGAATTGGAAGAAATAATAAAAGAAAAATCACCGACATTAATATGTTCTACGCTGGAAGGATTGTATAAAAAAACATTAACCCCCCGAAAACAGAATACGGAAGAAATTACAATTGCAAAAAAATTTATAAAACAAGACGGTCTGATTGATTGGGGAAAAAGTGCAAAAGATATACATAATCAAGTAAGATCCATGGTAGATTTTCCTACTGCATATACAACATTCAATGGGAAAATGATAAAAATAATAGAAACAAGATTAATAAATACTTGTAAAAATAACTGCAGTGGAAATGAAATAATAAATATAACGAAATCAGGTATAGAAGTAAAAACAGCCTTGGGATCATTATTGATTACAAAAGTAAAACCTGAAAGTAAAAACATAATGAATGCATACGATTTTGCGAATGGAAATAAAATAAAAACCGGCATGAAATTTGGAGAATAACATGAATCAAAGAGGAATACGAGGGGCAATTACATTAGAATCAAATAATATCTCAGATGTAAAATCAGCGGTTGTAGAACTTATAACAGAAATAAAAAGAAATAACAAATTTAAAGAAGAAGATATATCTCATGTAATATTCACGCTCACAAGCGATATAGACTCAATATATCCAGCCAAAATAGCGAGAGAAGAATTTTCCGGCTGGAATAATGTTCCTATGATGTGTGTACAAGAAATGAATATAAAGAACTCAATAAAAAAATGTTTAAGAATATTAATTGTAATAAATACAAATCTTGAACAAAAGGAAATTAAACATATATACTTAAAAGAGGCAGAAAAATTAAGAGAAGACTTAAAATAAGAAATGAAAATATTAATAGCAGGATCTGATTTAAATGCGAAATTAACGGCACAATTAATAAAAATACAAAATAAAGAGCATGACATATATTTAACAGCAGAAGAATCATCTCAAGGAGGCGTTTATACTGCAATAAATATAAAAGAGAATGATATACAAGGGTTATGCGATTTTGTAAAATACAATCAAATAGAATTTACAATTGTCACATCGGAATTATCAATAATAAACGGAATAGCAACAGAATTTAAAAAAGAAGGATTTGTAATTTTTGCCCCCAGTGCAGAAGCTGCAAGAATAACTTTTTTTAATAGTATTGCAAAAAAAATAATGTATAAACTAAAGATAAATACACCAAGATTCGGAATATTTGACCGAGAGAATGTTGCAATAGAATATATAAGACAAACAAAATTTCCAATAATAATAGAAAATGATTTTACATTATTTTCTCACAATTCAAAGAAATTCAAAACATTTTCAAAGGCGAAAACGGAAATACAAAAAATATTTGAAAGCGGAAATAATAAAATCGTAATAGAGAATGATATAGATGAAATACCAATAAATATATATTTTATAACAGACGGATATAATGCCATGCCGTTAATATCATTGGAGAAAGAAGAAAATAAATCGATATCAGCTCCTTCAGATAAAATAACAGAAAATATGCTTATAAATATATTAAAAAAAATAATATATCCGCTTTTGGATGATATAAGTAAATATACGGATCAATACTGCGGAATTTTGGGTTTAAAATTAAAATACAAAAATAAGAATATATTTATTTCGGAGTTTTACAACCAATTTCAAGGACATGACATACAAGCATTTTTATCATTAATAAATGATGATTGGGTTCAAATATTATATAGTACAGCAGAAGGAAGACTTGCCGACAATTATAATAAGATTCAACTTAAAGATAAATACTCATATACACTTGTAACCGATAAAAAGTTAATAGAAAATGATGAAAATTTTGATGATAATATTTTTATAGAAAGCCAGACTAACAATCAATATGCATATACAATATCAGCCCCAACATTAAATAAAGCAAAATCCCTTTTAAACGAAGAAGAAAAGGAAATAAAGATTTGAGTAAAAAATTTAAAAGGCAATGTATTAATTGTAAAGAAATAAAAAATAAAGAGGAATTAATACGAATAACCAAAGATTACAAAACAGGTGAAATAAAAATAAATAATAAAGGAGAATATAAAGGTCGTTCTGTGTATATATGTAAAACCCCTGAATGTATTGAAAAATCGATCAAGAGAAAGAAAATAAATATATTTTTGAAAACAGAAATAACAGAAATTATAAAAGAAGAACTCTATACTGTACTTGCAAAATAAATTGTGTTACAACTATAATATGGTTGTAAAAATAAAAACGGGAAACAATAATGACGGTTGAAAATAAAAGAGTATATGAACTTGCAAAAGAATATGAAATGACAAACAAAGATTTTATAGAATATCTGGAAAAGAAACTAGATATAAAAGTAAAATCACATTCAAGTAATCTGACACCTGCACAAATTAGTAAAATAAAAGCATCATTTACAAAAGGTGCTGACAGTCAAGAGCAGAAAAAGCCAAAAGCATTTGTAATAAAAAAGGTTAAAGCACCTGAAACCGTGCAGAAAAAAGAAGAAAAAAAAGAAACAGTCAATGTTGAGAAGAAATCACCGGAAGTTATAATAAAGAAGCCCGAAGTAAAACAATCGGCTGAAGTAAAACAAGTTCAACCCGAACAACAAAAGAAAGAAGAAATAAAACCGAAATTAACCCCCGAAACAAAAACCGAAGTTGTTTCACCGATTCGATCATTACTGGAATATAATAATAGAAACAGCCAAAAAAGACGCCAGGAAATGATGGCTGCAAACCGACAAAAATCTGGAGAGAATCAAGATAAACAAACACAAAGATTTCAAAATAAGCCGCAAGACAGACTATCAAAACCTGATAGACAACAACAAGATAAGAAGCCATATTTTGATAAACAAAAACATCAGGATAATAGAAATAGTCGTCAAGACGGATCGAAACAAGAACGCAGTGAACGCCCGGAAAAAAATAATATAAATAAAAAACCGATTCAACATCATATAATTTCACAAGAAATATATGAAGGGAAATCAGCAAATAACACTGCATATAAAAAGAAGAATCCGAAAGAAAAGAAAAAACAATATAAAAATAAAGAAGAAGAACAAGAATTAATCAGTCTGGAAAAAGCTATTACACAAAAGCATAAAAAGAAATTAAAGGATGACAATAATTCTGAAGTTATAACACAAGTTGTAATAAACCAACCAATAACAGTGGGAGAATTAGCTGATAAAATAAAGAAAGCGCCGTCAGAAATAGTCAAATATTTAATGATGCAAGGTATATTAACAACAGTTAATGAAATTATTTCAGTTGAGACTCAAAGAAAGATATGTGAAAACTTTGGACTTGAAGTATTATCTGAAGATCTAAATGAATATATAGAACAAGAACTTGAAAAAGAAGAAAAAGAAAAAGCAATAAAGAATGTAGATGAATCATTATTGGAATTAAGGGCTCCCGTTATAAGTATAATGGGACATGTTGACCATGGGAAAACAACATTATTAGATTCAATAAGAGCATCAAAACATAAAATAGTCGCAACCGAAGTCGGAGGTATAACACAATCAATAGGTGCATATACAGTATATTTAGGGGATAATAAAAATAAAAAAATTGTATTTATAGATACCCCCGGTCATGAAGCATTTACGGAAATGAGGGCAAGAGGAGCAAAAGCAACAGATATAGCAATACTGGTAGTTGCGGCGGATGATGGAATCATGCCTCAAACCATAGAAGCAATAAACCATGCAAAAGCAGCCGAAGTGCCAATAATTGTTGCAATAAATAAAATAGATAAACCGTCAGCAGATCCTGAAAAAATAATGCAGCAATTAACCGAATACGGATTAGTACCAGAAGAATGGGGCGGCGAAACAATATGTGTAAAAGTTAGTGCCTTACAGGGTAAAGGCATAGATGAATTATTAGAATATATACTACTTTTAGCCGAAGTTCAAAATTTAAGAGCAAATAAAACAGCTCTAGCTTCAGGCGTTATTATAGAAGCGAAATTAGATAAAGGCAAAGGGCCTGTAGCAACATTACTGGTACAAAACGGAACTCTTCATACAGGAGATTGTTTTGTAGTTGGAAATGTATGCGGAAAAATAAGAGCATTAATTTCAGATTCAGGAGAAAGAATAAAAGAAGCAGGGCCGTCAACACCGGTTGAAATATTGGGATTAACGGAAGTTCCACAGGGGATACGTTTGAAGCTGTAGAGAATGAAAAAATAATGAGAAATATATGGGAAGAAAGAAAAGAAAAAGAAAGAGTCAACAAGTTAGATAACATGAAACCTGCCCATATCAGAAATGAACAAGTAGGCGATGCAGATGATAATATAAAACATTTAAATATAATTATTAAAGCAAATACGCATGGAGCTGCCGAAGCAGTATCCCAGGGAGTATCTCAGTTAGAATCAAAAGAAATAATAACCAAAATTATACACGTAGGAGTTGGTGATATTTCAGAAGCAGATGTTATGCTTGCCAGTGCAAGTAATGCAATAATATTAGGTTTTACCGTAAAAGAAGATATAAATGCCCAGCTTGCAGCTGAAAAACAGGGTGTAAAAATAAAAAAATATAATATAATATATCAAGTTCTTGAAGATTTAGAGCAAACAATGTTAAATCTGTTACAGCCTGAAATAAAAGAAGTAGAGTTAGGTAAAGCTGAAGTTCGTCAGGTATTTACAGTCGGAAAAACTTCAAAAATTGCCGGTTGTTACATAACTGAAGGAAAAGTTGTAAGAAATAAAAATGCTACAATTTTAAGAAATGGTATAGAAATATTCAAAGGGCAAATAGACCAATTAAAAAGATTCAAAGATGATGTAAAAGAGGTAGCACAAGGTTTTGAATGCGGTATTTCTTTTGATAAATTTAATGATATAAAAGAAGGAGATATTATTAAAGTTACAACTACAGAAGAAGTTGAAAGACAAGTATTAGTATAATAATCATAAGCGAGGTATTATGTCTTTAAGAAATGAACGTGTAAGAAAAACTTTAATGAAAGAAATTTCGGATATTATACAAAAAGATTTAAAAGATTCCAGAATCCAAGGTGTAATATCAATAACGGATATTGAAATTTCACATGATAATTCATATGCAAAAGTATACTATTCTGTATTTGCCCCTGAAACAGAAAAAGAAATCACGCAAAAAGCAATAACAGAGAATACGGCAAAAATTAGATTTGAAGTCGGAAAAAGAATAAGATTAAGACTTACTCCCGAATTAAAATTTATTCCTGATGATTCTTTAGAAAGAGGATCTAATGTAACTGAAATTATCAATAAAATATCACGAGGTGAGATTTAAATAATGTTTGGCTTTTTAAATGTAAATAAGCCATCAGGAATTACATCGCATAAAATTATATCAATTTTACGCAAGATTACAGGAATAAAACAAATAGGTCATGCCGGTACTTTAGATCCTTTAGCGTGCGGTGTTTTACCTGTAGCAATAGGAAAAGCTGCAAAATTAATTGATTATTTACCTGAAGATAAAGAATATATTGCAGAAATGTATTTAGGTAAGAAATCAGATACTTATGATATTGAAGGTGAAGTAGTAAGAATAACTAATGAAAAGATTCGGATAGAAAAAATAAAACCGATAATAAATCAATTTAAAGGTCATATGTATCAAATTCCACCTGCATATTCAGCTGTTCATTATAAAGGAAAAAGGTTATACGAACTTGCAAGAGAAGGAAAAGTTCCCGAGGATATTTCAAAAAGAGAAATTATCATTAATAAAAACGAAATTTTATCATTTGATTATGAACAACAAATACTAAGACTTCAAATAGCGTGTTCAAAGGGTACATATATAAGAAGTATTGTAAATGATATAGGTGAAATTATAGGATGCGGTGCTGTAATGTCTGCACTAACAAGAATAAAATCATCTGGGTTTGATATAAAAGATTCAATAAATATATCAGAAAATACCACATTAACCCAGGTCAAAGAAAACATAAAAACACCTATTGATATACTTAAAATGGAAAAAATAGAAGTATCAAATGAAGAATATGAAAAAATCAGAAATGGCAATAAATTTTTAAACAAGACACAAAAAACAGGCAGAATATTACTCGTAAAATCTAATCAAATTATATCAATAGCAGAATCAAACGAAAAATATATTCAACCGCAAAAGGTATTTATATGAAAATCAAAAGTATAATCATAATCATACTATTATCAATACTATCTGCGAAAGCAGATTATAAAATTTTGTGTCCTTATGAAAGTATAAAAATATTAGAAAAAGAATCTTCAATAAAAAAATTTACGGGATTAAATTTTTTATCGAAAAAAATTGCTGAAACAATTATTCAAAAAGAGCTAAATGAAGAATTAAATTCAAATATAAATGCGAATTTGCAAATTTATACAATAAATCGTTTAAAGAATGGCGAATTTAAAGGATTATCATTAAAAAGTAATCAAATAAAATATAAAGCATTTTCAATGTCTGATTTTTATGCAGAAACCATATGCAATTATAATAAAGTTATATACACAAAAAAGAGAGTTTATTACCCTACAGATTTACCTTTCAAATACAAAGGAATAATTACAAACGAAGATATAAATAATGTTATCAATTCAAAATATTTTCAAAAAGAATTGAATAGAATTTCACTTAAATTAAACAATTTGACTGCATTTTCAATAAAATCACCTTTGACATTTACTTTTACACTTGCATATACA
>CANPZN010000013.1 GCA_947588785.1 Candidatus Gastranaerophilales bacterium | reverse complement strand
TTCTTCTACTTTAACAGCTTCTTCATTTTCCGTATTCTCTTGAACAGACTCTGTATTTTCTGCTATTTCTTCTACTTTAACAGCTTCTTCATTTTCCGTATTCTCTTGAACAGACTCTGTATTTTCTGCTATTTCTTCTACTTCAACAGTTTCTTCATTTTCCGTGTTCTCTTGAACAGACTCTGTATTTTCTGCTATTTCTTCTACTTTAACAGCTTCTTCATTTTCCGTGTTCTCTTGAACAGACTCTGTATTTTCTGCTATTTCTTCTACTTCAACAGTTTCTTCATTTTCCGTGTTCTCTTGTTCATTTTGTTCAAATATTATATTATGAATACTTGATTGTTTTATCTCATCTGATTCAAGCTCTTGTAAAAATTCATCTGTATCAATATCTTCAATATTTAAATCCTGTTCTGTTAAAGATGTATTTTCATTCTCTTTAAAATTATCTTGCATTTCATCAGATAATGAATTTAATAGACTGTCAGAAAGTTCTTTATTTTGAATTTTTTGATTTGCTGATATTAATTCATCTAAATGAGATTCTACATCATAATTATTATGATCACTTTTTGTAGTTAATTTTTCTTCTGACGCATTTATTTTTTTTGAATCAATTTTTTTTAAAGAAGCAGAATCACACTCAATATATTCATATAAAATATTTAAAGAAGCACCATTATCATTCTCAACAACTTCACCAATATTTTTTACATAAAATAATCCATCTGAATTTTTAGATATATATATAAATATACAATCTGCCAGAGATAACATATTATTTATTCCTGATTCTGACAAATTTTCATAGTTTACGGAAATAATAGTTTTTAATGTTTCTAAAATATTATTATTATATTTTAGCGAGAATGAAAAGATAAAAGATTTATATCCTAAAAGAATTTTAGTAAAAACTTTTACAACACTATTTACAGAACTATCACTTACTATATATTTTCTGTCAGAATCTTGATTAATATCAGTATCAATATTATCTGTCATTTTGATTAAAGATATATCTTTTATGAAATTTTTAATATATTCTATGGTTAAATCCTTATCTGTATATATATCAGATAGAATTAAAATATTTTTATTTTGATTTAAAGCTGAAACAATTATTTTTTCAGCATAATTATCTCTTACAAATACATCTAAAACATTAAACTCATAATTTTGAGTATTAATATTTTCGTCAAGATTATCATATTTTAGAGAAGAATTAATATCTTCATTATTTTTATAAGAAATTGATTTCAACCTATCTTGTATATTCATAACTTAATTCCACCTTTAACTTATATATTTTTATTTTACTATATATATATTATTTATAAAGATTTTCATGTAATAATTTAAATAAAAGAGGAAAAATGCAAAAAGTAAAAATCATAGGCGGTGGGCTTGCAGGTAGTGAAGCTGCTTTACAATTAGCTAAAAATAATATATATGTTGACTTATATGAAATGAGACCACTAACTGAAACAGGAGCTCATAAAACTGATAAACTCGCAGAATTCGTTTGTTCAAACAGTCTTGGTTCATATGATTTAACTAATGCTTCAGGTTTATTAAAACATGAAATGGAAGAATTAGGTTCAATTCTTTTACCTATTATATTTGAATCAAAAGTTCCTGCCGGAGGTGCTTTAGCTATTGACAGAGAATTATTTTCTCAAAAAATTACAAATCTAATAGAAAATAATCATTATATTAATTTAATCAGAGATGAAGTAAAAACACTGGATACTAATATTCCCTCCATAATTGCATCAGGGCCTTTAACTTCCGAATCTTTATCACTTGAAATAAAAAATTTTTTAGAAAATGATTACCTTTATTTCTTTGATGCGATTGCTCCAATTATTGAAAAAGATTCAATTGATTTTAATTCAGCATTTTATTTAAACAGATACAATAAAGGTGGGGCTGATTATATTAATTGCCCTATGAATAAAGAAGAATATGAAAACTTTTATAATATACTTATTAATTCTGAAAGAATAGAATTAAAATCTTTTGAAAAAAATGCAAAATTTTTTGAATCTTGTTTACCTATTGAAGTTTTAGCATCAAGAGGTATTGATACATTAAGATTCGGGCCTTTAAAACCGGTTGGTCTTATTGATTCAAGAACACAACAAGATAATTATGCTGTCGTCCAATTAAGACAGGATAATATGTCAGCAAGTTTATATAATCTTGTAGGATTTCAAACAAATTTAAAATGGAATGCCCAAAAAGAATTAATTAAATCTATTCCTGCACTTAAAAATGCAAACATTGTAAGATATGGAGTAATGCATAGAAATACTTTTATAAACAGCCCAAAATCTTTAAATCCGACTCTACAATCACGAAAGAGTAAAAATATTTTCTTTGCCGGACAAATTACAGGAACGGAAGGATATACGGAATCAATTGCTTCAGGACTGCTTGCAGGAATAAATATGTCAAGGTATATAAATCATTTACCGCTTTTAGAACTGCCTACAACGACTATGCTTGGTGCATTAACACATTATATATCTTTTGAAGGACATTCTTCTTTTCAACCAATGAACTCTAATTGGGGCATAGTTGATGATCTTATTATTGATAAAAATTTCAAAAAAAATAAAAAACTTAAAAATGAATTACTTGCTAATCGATCTTTAGACTCACTTAGAACTTATTTAAATAAGTTCTAAATTTCTTATCAATTTCAAAATAATATCCGCATGTATCTAAAGGTTTACCTCCATTTATTAAAAACTTGGAATTTACTCGGGGATACATTCTGCAACCCACCCCTCTAAAAAAATATACTTTACAACGATTGTTTTTATCTATCTCTTTACAGGTAAAAAGTAAAGCACCAGTTTCATTTTTTCCTGATACATAAAAATTAGTAAAATGCTTATCCCACTCTTTTACTTTTTCAAATTGATTAATAGTTCTTATTGCTTCATCTTCAATATATAAAAGAATATTTCTGCAACAACTTCCACATCTTATACATTTTCCCCGCCTTACATATTTTGAAGAATTTAATTTTTGCATAAAAAATTTAAAATATTTGAACATTTATCTAACCATAAACTCTACATGTGCAAATGGATATCTTCTATTTGAAGCATAAAAAAATTGTAATATATAATGACCTGTTTTTCTGGGTACTACATAATCTCTATATACAGTTTGGGTTTTATCAGTATATATATCATTTGTTTCTATTATTTCAAATCCCCAATTAGTTGTCTTTTCATTTTGGGTTGATAATTGCATTCTAAATGCACTATCTTTAAATCTATCAGGAGCTACTATCGCATAATTAACTCTTTGACCGACAGAAAATACTCTTTCCCGATATTTTATATTTTCAACTGATATTGTACCAGATGATAATATAACAAAAGGAGATTCTTTTCGGGCAAAAGAAGTACACAATATTACTTGTATTATTAAAAATAACACAACTATATATTTCATTGGACATTATCCATTTGTGATAATTTCTTTTTTAAATTATTTATTTTATTTTGAACATTACTTTTCAAATTTTTATCTTGTGCATATTCAACAAATAACTCATAATTTAAAATAGCATTTTGAATATCATTTCCCTTTTCATATGCCAAACCTAAAGCATAATATGCATAAGCATAATCTGTTTTTAAACTTATTACTCTTTTGAAATTCTCTATTGCGGAATCTAAAATTCCTTTTTCTGCCTGACATAAGCCTTTATTAAAATACGAATCAGGATTTTCTGAGTTAATCTTTATTGCTTCATTATAATAATCAATAGCACTATCTAAATCTGACATTGCTTTATATGTATTACCTAATTTAATATTAAGAAATTCATCCTTACTTTTTAACTGTAATGCTTTTTTATATTCTATCAGTGCATTATGGTAATCCTGGTTTTTATAGTAATTATCACCAAGCAAAACATAATTATTATATTTTTCATCAGCAGAAACTGTTTTTGCCTCCATGGCTTTTTCATAAACGATTTTTGCTTCATCAGTTTTATTATAATTTGTTAGAGTTTTAGCATAAGAAGAAAGAATATCTGAATTTTCAGGAGCAATTTCCATTGCTTTTTCATAATACTCAATTACTTTAGACTTAGTACCTAATTTCTCATACGCATTAGCAATATTTAAATACAATATAGGATTTTCACTATCATATTTTAACGCTTCTTCATAACTCACAACAGCTTTTCTGTAATTTCCAGAATTATAATATGAATCACCTTGAGCTATATATGCTTTTAAACGATAATCTAAAGCTAATTTATTATCAGGCTTTTTGGCTATTATAATTTTATATAAAGCCAGTGCTTCATCATAACGTTTTAGTGCATGATATGCAATTGCTTTATTTAACAATATATCCTCATTGTCAGGATCTGACTCAAGCAATGAATCATATATTTTTATTGCCTCTTCATATTTTTTATCCAGATGATATACTTTTGCTAATTCTCTTTGAATTTCTTTATTATTAGGAGCTTGATTTTTTCCTTCAAGCAATACTCTTATTGCAGAATTATAATCTTCTTTTTTTGAATATAATATAGCAGTGTTTATATACGCTATTTCATTGTCTTTACAGGTTTTTAAATATTCTTCATACTGAATTAACGCCTCATCGATTTTATTATTATCAGCTAATAAATTAGCATAATCGAATCTTACGGTATTCATTTCAGGTTCAATATCCAATACTTTTGAGAATGAAGCCACTGCCTCCTTTGACTTATTTTGAGCAAGATATACATATGCTAAATTTGCCATTGCTACATAATCATTTTTATCTTTTTCTAATGCTTTGGTAAGAATTTTTTCTGCTTTATCGTAGTCTGAAATTCTGTATAGTGCCAAACCATAATTTGAATAATCTTTAAACGAAGCAGGATCTTTCAAATATATATCATTATATATTTCAACAGCATCTTTTGGTTTATTCATTCTCAGATATATTGAAGCCATATTTTCTCTTGCATCTAAAGCATCAGGATAATACGTCAAAAACATTTGATAATATTTTATAGCTTCTTCATCTTCTTTCAAATGAGTTTTTACACTTGCAAGATTTAAATAATTATATTTATATTCAGGAAATATTTTCATTGCTTGATTATATGCATTATAAGCATTTTTATAGTCTTGCATTTGTTCATATATATTACCCAAACTTATATATACAAAAGCATCATCCGGTTTTATTTTTATAGACTTTTTATATGCTTCAACTGCATTTCCCCACTGACCAACCTCAGAATACATTCCGCCAAGTTTCGTATATAAAAATGCATCGTCATTTGACAGCTGTATTGCTTTTAATAGGCTGTCTATGGCTGAATTATATTGCTCATTATCAGCCTGTATACAAGCTGTTTTATAGTATTGGTTAGCTTCAGGAGTCATTGCCTCTACATTTTTTACAATAAATAAGCATAACATGAATCCTAAAATTAAATTTCTTATACTAATGATACTACCCTCCATATTTAATTTGATCCGGTGCCATACTTTGACGCCGATCGTTTTGAAATTCCTTGATGTCCGTTGATGTTTTTATTTTTATTGACTTCACACTTGATTAACGTACATGTCCATTATTTTAATCTTGTTTTGTATCTGTGAAATTTTCTCGAACATATATAAATTATCTTATTTAATTAATAAAAAATCAACGTTTATTATTCTTTATTTATTTTTATGTTTATAGTATCTTTTTAAAGAGGTTAGTATGAAAATATTTTCTATAATTTTATTTATTTTGTGCATTCTTCTTAATACACACTTCATTATTAAAACAAATGATAAAATTATTTATTTAATTGAAACTATATTTTTTATTTCCCTTTTATATTGTTTTATCATAATCAAACAAAAAGAAGTAATATCTTTAACTAAAAAAATATTATCTTTTATTATTAAAGCTATCATTTTTATTTTTTTATTCTACAATATATACTTTGATATCGGTTATTTTTTGCAGTTTTTATATTTATTACTCTTTATATACTTACCATTCTTTATATCTTTGTATTTAGAATATATAAGCAAAATAAAACCTTCTTCTTTTAAAAACAAATTTAATTTAATATTCTTTGTACTTTCTATAATATATTATCTTATATTAGAAATTAAAGTTATAACAAACCTGGAATAATAACCTTGATTTCTTTTTTAACATATTCAGGCATAATTTAATCCAGTGTCACAACTTTATGCTTGCTCTCGGCTTGTCATTCGCTCGCTTTCGCTCGACTCCATCCTACGAAAATTCGCCACGTTTTGAACCAACAAAATTTTCCCGGACAAAAGATTAAAGATGTTCATACCATTCCAGTAAATCTTTTCTTTTAACCTTTTTTGTCGATGTTTTAGGAAGTTCATCTCTGTGAATTACTATTACCGTAGGTATCTTATACTCTGCGAGATTAGCTTTCGCTAAAGTTTTAACTTCATCTTCAATTATCTTTTCAACATTTTCATTATTCAAAATATTATCTGCAGGAACTATAATTGCCCCTACTTCTTCCGTTCCTGCTTTATTTCCTGAACGTATTTTCAATGAAAGCACGCAAACCTCTTTAATTTTATCTGATTTTTCAAGTACAGCCTCTACTTCTTCGGGGAATATTTTCTTTCCACCACCAAGAACTATCATATTTTTTATTCTTCCTGTTATTTTTATATATCCTTCTTTATCTATTTCACCGATATCACCCGTATGAAACCATTCATCTTCATCAATGACTTCTTTTGTCATCTCCTCTTTTCCCCAATATCCCTGCATAACATTCGGCCCTTTTATCAATAATTCGCCATTTTCTGCCAATTTTACCATTACGGAAGGTAAATTTTTCCCTACAGTTCCCAATTTATTATTTTTATATGAATTTGTAGATACAACCGGGCTTGTTTCCGTTAATCCATAACCTTGAAAAGCAGGAATACCAATTCTGTCAAAAAATTCTGCTACTGAATTATCTAAAGGAGCTCCACCTGATATAAAACACTCAAATTTACCGCCTAATTCGTTTATTATTCGCTTAAACATTATATGTCTTACTTTCATAGGAAAATACTTCGCTATTTTATACATAAAGTTAAATACTCTTTGAATTTTTTCATCTTGTTTCTTTATTTGTTTTTCAATACTGTTTTTTAACATTTTTGCAACAAGCGGTACTACAATCATATTTGTAATTTGCTTTTCTTTCATAGTTTCAGTAAGCTCTTTAGGACTTAATGTTTTAATATACGTAATTTCAGCCCCCATATATAACATAGCAAACAGCCCAACATTCAACTCCAATAAATGATTTAATGGTAATATGGATAAAAATCTATTCTTATGTGACAGCAAAAATAACTTTTCAAAATCTCTGATTTGTGAATATATATTATCAAAACTTATCATAACACCTTTAGGATTTCCGGTTGTACCTGATGTATATACAATTAATGCAGTGTCATCCAATGGTCTGGGAACACCTATATCCTTTGTTATATCGCCGTCAACATCGTAAACATTCGGAAATTGAGTATAAGTATTTAATTCGGTCTTTACCTCATCGCCGACTTTTAATTGCTCACTTTCCTTAGCATTAAATCTTCTCAGATATTCCTTATCCAAAACAAATATATATTCTATAGACTCTACATTATTTTTTACCTCTATCGCATGATTCAAATATTGAGAAGAACAACACAATACTCTTGGATTACAATCAGATAAAATATTTGTATGCTCATTTACTGTCAGTTTTATATCTAACGGAACAGTTATTGCACCGGTTTGAATGGAAGCAAACATTCCTATTGCAAATTCAGGACGTGATTCACATAAAATAGCAATTCTATCACCTTTTTTTATATTTATTTTTTCTATCATATAATTAGCAAATTTTTTTGCACATCTTGCCAATTCTATATAAGTAAGCTGTTCGTACCCGTCTTTTGTCTTTATACTCAATGCTCTTACTGAACCGTGAATATCACTTCGTTCTTGCATCAAATCCAAAAAATTAGAATGCATTTTATGAGATATATTATATAATGCACGTCTTTCCAATGAATGTTTCATATAATTTACTCTTAATTGCAAATCTTTCGCAATCTCTTTTTCATCTCTTTCAACGTCTTCTATTATTTGACCGAACTGAATAACTATTGTATTAAAAAATTTAGGAAGTCTTCTTGATTTATTCCAAGTTTCAAAACCTCCTTTTATGGCAAACGGAACTATAGGACATTTTGCATTTTTTGCCATTATTGCAACACCTCTGTTAAATTTACATAATTCACCGTTAGGCGTAAATTTACCCTCAGGAAATATTATTACAGCTTCTCCTTTGTTTAATTGAATAACAGCATTATCTAATGCTTCCATACCTTTTCCAAATTTGAGAGGGAGAACATTATAAAATTTTAAAAAATATTTTATTATTGGTACATTGAATGCTTCAGGGCCGGTTATAAACCATAATTGTCTTTTTGTTGCCATTTGTAATATAAACGGATCCAAATGTCCCGTATGATTACCGGCTAATATTATTTTCCCCTTCTTAGGTAAATTTTCCAAGCCTTCTACTTTATATCTGAACAGTAATAAAAATATTTGCCCTATTGTTGCTTTAAGTATAAAATATCTAAACGATTTATCAAACAATAATATTAACAGAGCCATAATAAATGCTATTGCAGCTATTATTTTAAAAGTAGTTAAAGGTTGCATATAATTCGTTGAATACACAGCCGCTAACGTTCCTGTTAAAAAACTAAATGTATTCAAAGTTAAATTTAATCCGAATATTTTACCTCTTACCCGATCCGGTGTAACCTTCTGCAATACAGTATCCAACATAACAACAACCATTGCATCTGCCATGCCTATAGGAATTAACCATTTCCATGCTATTGTAAGTGAATTACAAAAGTTTGCCGTAAATAATGCTATACACAAAATTAAAAATCCGATGGCAAACATATGAACTAATTTTATAAATCTGGCAAAATATATTGTTGCTACCATTCCAAGTATTATTCCAATTCCTAAAATTGTTCTTAAATAAGTTAAATCACTAAACTGCAACCCATAATAATCCGTAATCAGCGTATTTAAATTATTTGAAAATGCAGCAACAATAAACTGAATGCATATTGAAAGCATAACAAGATATAATGCTCGCTTATGACTTCTTATATAATTTATTGCCGTTTTCATATCTTCAATTATTTTATCAGATATCTTTACCGTCTTTTGCATATATTTTGGAACAATAGATATACATAATATTGAAGACACAATATAAAAGGATATAATAATATAAAGTGCATATAAATTGTTTGAATGTTGAATTATAAAATTAGCTATAAATGCACCAAATAAGATAGAAATTGCTCCAATTGATGAATTAAGTGCATTAGCAAATTTCAATTGCTTATTTTCTACTATATTAGGTAAAATTGACATCTTTGCCGGATAAAAAAATGCACTTCCCGTTCCGAGGAAAAATGCAGTTACATATATAATTTCTACGTTTAATACAGATTTTAAATAAAAAAGATTTATAAATAATATCAATATTAATGCCCTATAGAATGTACTAAAAGCAAGTACTTTCTTTCGTGAAAATTTATCGCAAATAGCACCTGTAACTGGACTTAAAATAAATTGAGGAAATAAAAAAACAAAAAAAGTTAATGCTATCACTTTTCCGGCTTCAGGGATTATTTCCATTAATATAGATATTAATATAAATTGAAGTATTGCATCTGAAAAATGTGAAAATAACTGCCCTAAAAAAAGTTTATCGAATTCAATATTTGAAATTGGGCCTAGCTTATCTTTTATATTCACTTCTTAATTCCCCCTTATTATTTAGATTTAATCCAGTGTCACAACTTTCCGCTTGCAGTCTTGAATTTTCCTTTCTCTCGGGTAAGTAGTTAGCTTCGGGCTTTGGTGCTAACTTTGCCCTCATATCTTCGAGTTTGCTCTCTTTCTCTCGACTTTTTTCCCCTCCCACCTACAAAAAATTCGTTCACGTTCTTTATTGCGAAATTTTCTCGGACAATTTTTGTGACATCAATTTTGAATAAACACGTGAATTGATTTCTCCTCCTATCAATATTATCAATGACGTATAATATAGCCAAACCATCAATATTGCTACTGCACCAATCGCACCATAAACTTTATTATAAGCATTTAAATTACTTAAATACAAAGAAAAAGACCAAGAACCGAGTATCCACAGAAAACTAAAGAATAATGTTCCGGGAAGAACACTTTTTAATTTTATTTTTTCATTACCATCTATGGCAGGAAGCATATAATAATTAGCTATCGCACAAAATGCAAGAGCAAAATATGATACAGGCCATCTTACTATTGAAATTATGTCAATTGATTGTAATGATAAATTAGAAAATGCCGGATAGGCAATCATAAAATTAAGAAAAACCTTTCCTAGTATTATTAAATTTACTGCCAAAAACAGTAATAAAGAATTTATAAAAACCATTACTACGGATAAAATTCTTGTATAAATAAAACTTCTTGTTTCTTCAATTGCATAAGCTCTATTTAAGCCTTTAATTATTGCAGCAATTGCATTTGCAGCCAAAGCTATTGTTATAACCAAACCGAATATAGCAATTAGTTTTCCTTGTTTAAATATCATTGCTTCTTCCAATGTGTTTAAAATTAATGATGATACATCTTTTGGGGCAATATCAGTTATAAAAGTCAAAATCGGAGTAATTAATGTTTTCTTTCCCAGCCAGGCAAATAGAGAAGTTAGAAAGAGCAAGAATGGGAATAATCCGAGAATGAACCAAAAAGCCATTTCTGCAGCTACACCGCAAAAATCTTGTGTTATAACTTTTTTTACTAATGATTTTATATATTTTCTCATTTTAATTCACTTTGAACACGCTGCAACAGCTTATCAAAAGCAATCACTATAGGCTTTTTTATTGTACAGCCGGCGGCAAACGTATGTCCTCCGCCGCCGAAATCCATAACAATTGGTATTACATCTATAGTTTTACTTCTTATACTAACCTTTGTATAACCTTCTTTTGTTTCTTTTAATATAGCCGCTATTTCTACTGCCTTTGATGTTCTTAGTACTTCTACAATACCTTCAGTATAGTCATCTGTGGCATTAAATTTGCTCATATCACTTCTTGTTATTTTTGCGAAAGCGATTTTTCCTTCATTATAGAATATCGTATTACTTACAACATAAGCTTGAAATTGAACCATTGCTTGCGGTTTTGTTTCATAACAAGCACGAAATTCATATGTAGGTGATACGCCTAAACGTACAAGATCTGCAGCTAGCATAAATACTTCAGGTGTAGTACTTTCATACTTAAAACCGCCAGTATCCGTTAATACTGATGTATATATACAACGGGCTACTTCTTTTGGAATTTCTAATTCCCAGTCTTTAAAGATTTTATATAAAATTATACCGACACAAGCTGCATCACCATCAATAATATTTATATCTCCATATCCGATATTTGTTTTATGATGATCTATATTTACACTGCATTTTGCATTCTCAAATATGCCCGTGCCAGAAACCATTCTGTCTTTTGACGCTACATCAACAGCAATTGCCATATCATATTGTTTACTTAAGTCTATTGATTGTACATTTTTAAACCTGTCAAAAGACGGCAAATATGAATATACATTTGGTAATGTACCTACATAAACTGATTCTGCTTTCTTTTTAAAATATTTTTCAATCATAAGGCTTATTGCCAAATTTGATCCTAACGTATCACCATCAGGATTAACATGCGAAAATACTACTATACTTTCTGCTTTTTCTATCTGTTGTTTTAATTTTAAATATAATTCATTCATACTTTTACTATTTCTATATAATAATTATACAATAAAAAAGTTTTTAAGGCTTTATTAAAACTTTTATTGTTTTACCGTTCATATGTTTTATTAGAGCTTCTTCTGCTCGTTCCAACGGCATTACATCTGTTATTAATTGTTCTACGGGGATTTTTTCCTGAGATATCAGCTTAAGTGCTTCTCTAAAATATAACGGTGTATGATGAAAAATACTTATCACTTTTATTTCATCATAATGAAGTCGTTTTGTATCAACCGAAACTGATGTACCTGATTGGCAGCCGCCAAAAAGATGAACGATTCCGCCCCGTCTTACAAATGTAAACATTCTTTCCCATATTTCAGGTAATCCTACACATTCAACTGCGACATCCAGTCCTTTTTTTCCTTCTGAAAAATCTATAAATATTTTTTCAGGATTTTTATATTTTGTTAAATCAATAATTTCATCAGCTCCACCAAACTCTTTTGCCAGTTTCAACTTTAAAGGATTTCGCCCTGCCGCTATTACTCTTGCACCTTTTAGTTTTGCCATTTTAACAAACATTAACCCTATCGGGCCTATTCCTACAACCCCTACTGTTTGACCTGCTTTTATCCCGGTTTTATCTATTCCGTGAACTACATTCGCTAACGGTTCCGTAAATGCAGCTTTTTCATAGCTGAGATTATCAGGAATATGAAGCAAGTTTCTTTTTACAATTGCCTTAGGAATATTTATATATTCCGCATATGCTCCATTCAGAAATTCTAAATTTTCACAAAGATTATACTCTCCTTTTTTACAAAAAAAACACTCTCCGCAAGGTGCTGAATTAGCAGCTACAACCCTATCTCCTACATTAAATCCAAAAACATTTTTCCCGATTTTTGTTATAATTCCCGAGAATTCATGCCCAAATCCTGAAGGAACTTTTTTTATTAATACAGGATGCCCTCTCCTGTATGTTTTAACATCAGTTCCACAGGTTAATGCCGCCATTATTTTTACCTGTACTTCCCCTTCTTTGGGGTCGGGTATTTCTACATCTTCATATTTGACATTCAATGGTGAATAAAATTGGAGTGATTTCATTTTCATATTTTAATAAATGCCTTCATTATTTTATTTGAAACAGTTTCTGATATTGCTGTATTTATATCTTCTAAATTATAAACCGATGATAATCCTGATACTTTTACTCTTCCGCTTTCTAATAAATTCATTGAGTCTTCTAAATCGATTGGTGAAGGAGAATAACTTCCCATTATTGTCAACTCTCTATAATAAATATCATTATTTCGATATCCATTTTCATCTTTAACACTTGAGAATACAACAATTACAGCTCCATCTCTTGCTGCTTTTACCGCAAAATCTATACTCTGTGAAGCACCTGCAGTTAGAAAAATCGTATCAAATCCTATAGGAAACATTTTTTTCATTTCGGCTAATGTATTTTCTTCACTTTTTATCAAAAAAGATTTATCAAATCCAAATTTTTCAGATAAACAGATTCTTTCATACAATAAATCACAACCAAAAACATTGTATCCGAATGCTTTTATAGTTTCACCCATTAAAATACCAACTGAACCGAGTCCCACGACCAAACAATTAGAGTTTTCTCTTATCTGGGCTCGCTTTACTGCTCTTACACAACATCCTAATGGTTCTAAAAAAGATGCTTCTATATCTGATAAATTTAAATTTACATTAAAAACGGTATTATTAAGATGCTCTTCTGACACATATATATATTCTGAAAAACCACCCGGTAATATATTTGTGGACTTAAAATGCCGGCACATTGAATAATTTCCACTCCAGCAATATTTACAGCTAAAACAAGGTACATGATGACCTAATGCAACTTTTTCACCCACTGAAAAATTAGTTTTAGAATTTATTTCTACAATTTCTCCTACAACTTCATGCCCGAGAACTGCACCTTGTTTTGCAATACCCGTCCTGATTTTCACGATATCCGAACCACAAAGACCGCACCCAATAACTCTGATTATTGCACCTTCGCCATATTCATCTAACATAGGACGAGGTATATCTTTTATATTGAATTTATTATTTTCTAAAACTGCTGCTCTCATACTCTACTATTCTAACAATTGTCTATACTTTTCTATTATTATTTTATCATAATCCGATATTTCTGATTTTACAAATTTTTCATATAAATCAGGTCTTTTTCTTTTTGTAACTATAAACTGTTGTAAACGTCTATATTCTTTGATTTTTTCATGATTACCAGATAATAAGATATCTGGTACACAAAGATCTTCATATTCTCTTGGCTTTGTATAATGAGGATGTTCCAATAATCCGTCATAATGTGAGTCATATTCAAAAGATTCAACATCACCCAATACTCCGGGGATTAATCTTGTAATACTATCAATAATACACAATGCAGGATATTCTCCTCCTGTCATGACAAAATCTCCGATCGAAATTTCAGTTGCTTTTGATATTTCTTTTATTCTCTCATCAAAACCTTCATAGTGACCGCATATAATTATCAATTGATCCTTTTTTGACAATTCTTTTGCCATTTGCTGATCAAATATTTTTCCCTGGGGAGACATTATGATAGTTTCTGAATTTTCAATTTTTTTAATCGATTTTAATGCATCCAGATAAGGCTGACAAGCTAACAACATACCTGCTCCGCCTCCATAGGGTGTATCATCAACTTTTTTATGCCTATCTTTTGAAAAATTTCTCGGATTTATTGCTTCTATTTCTATATAATTTTCTTCCAAGGCACGCTTTATTATACTAAATTTTATTGAATTTAATATTATTTCAGGAAATAAAGAAAGTATTTCAAATTTCAATTTATTAAACCTTCTATATTATTAATTACAATTCTTTTTTGTTTTAAATCAACAACAGGAACAAGAGCTTTCACAAAAGGAACAAGATGATCTTTTCCATTATTATCTTTTACTGAAATAATATTACCGGAAAGATTTTCTCCAATTGCATTTACACTACCCAAGCAAGCACCGTCTTCATCAAATACATCCATGCCTATTAAATCATTTATTAGGTATTCATCATCATTTAAATTTTTTTCAACTTCTTCTTTTGATAAAAATATATCACAGCCTTTAAATTCTTCCACATCATTTACCGTAGTAAATTCTTCAAACTTAACTATTGCAAAGTGCTTATGAAATCTTACAGATGAAACATTTAATTCTTTAAATTGGTTATTTTTTTTAACAAAAACTTTTTTTAAATTTTGAATACGAGACTCAGCCCCTTTAGAATAACCCAATTTGGCCTCACCTTTTATACCTTGAAAATTTAATATTTTTGCAATTGATATCAAATCAGAATTCATTTTACTTTGTCTTTTTATATTCGGCAGGAGCATCTTCTCTATCTTGATTCCATCTTTCAAGCCCCATTTGTTTTCTAATCAGACCTATTCCGACATGAACTCTCCATTCATCCATTTTAAGTTGTGCTGCAATTATTTTATGGCAGCCGATTGGCGGTAACGGGAGCAATGGCTCATATAAATTTTTTATAGCAAACATTTGATCCGGAGATACAGCAAGTTTTCGTTTCGGAAAAGGTAATTTCGGAAGCATTAATTTTTGTCTTACAAGATTTATTCCAAAAAATACTTTTCTTGGTTCTAAACCTATAGCTTGACCGATTATTTCATGTACATCAGGATTTGGTAACGGTAAAGCCTTTTTATAAAGAATTTCTATTTGTTCTATTTGTTCTTTACTGACAAGTAATTGTTTTTGCCTTGGCTGTTTATTGGGTCTGTTATTAGGTCTTTGTTTGTTAAATCCGCCGGGTCTGTTATTTGAGCGGGGTCTATGATTATCATTTGAATATCTTGAATTATATGGTCTTTGGTAAGTGCCATTTTGATGATTGGCACGGTTACCGCGATCATACGGCCTGTCATAATTCCCTTGTGATCTGTTATATGGAGACCTTTGCTGTCTGTCGGATCTGTCAAAACTTTTATATTTTCTTTCTTCACCTGTATCCGGTGAAGAATATGAATTACTTGGTGTTTTGGTATTTGCAGCTTCCTGCGATAATTCTTCAGTATATTTTTTATCAGAATAAAGACAATTAGGACAGATTACCCTTTTGGGATTTTTTGTTTCAAACTCTGCTCCACATTTGATACACTTATTTACGTACATTAATATGCCCCTTTTTCTAAAGGCAAGAACCTTAAACTCTCTCCTGCTGCAAATTTAAATTTTTTAATGTTGATTAGAATAATTGTTCTACCTTAAGTTAAATTAAAAATTGTGAACCTAATATTATTTTATACTTAAACATAAAATATGACAAGCTATTTTATTTTTTGTTATATTTTTTTAGTTTTTGAACTTAATTGTCCGCAAGCAGCATCAATATCAGCCCCTCTCTCCAGCCTTATTGTAACTTTTTTACCTGATGATTCCAATATATATTTAAATTTTAAGATATTTTCTTTTATCGGTTTTTTATAAGGACTTTTCTCATTCGGATTATAAATAATTAAATTAACGTTACTTTTTAAACGGGAAATAGCAAATGCTAATTTTTTAGCATGTTCAATTGAATCATTTATATCTTTTATTAGTACATATTCTATTGTAACTCGACGATTCGTTTTTTCTGTATATTTTTTTAATGTTTCCATCAATGAATCAAACGGATATTTATTTGAAACAGGCATTATAGATTTTCTTGTTTCATTATCAGAAGCATGTAAAGAAACTGCTAACGTCGATTGAAAATTCATATCAGCTAACCTGTTAATTGCAGGAATTATTCCGCAAGTTGAAACTGTAATTCGTCTTGCTCCTATTTGAAAATTTTCTCTGAAAATTTTTATTGATTCCAAAACATTATCCAAATTCAGTAAAGGTTCTCCTTGCCCCATATAAACAATATTTGTAACTTTTAAACCGGTATCAGCTTGAATCAAAATTATTTGCTGTATTATTTCAGAAGCCGATAAATTTCTTTTATAACCTAATTTTGCAGTGGCACAGAAACTGCAGCCCATAGGACAACCAACTTGTGTACTTATACAAGCCGTAAGATTTGCTCTGTTATCAAACCGCATTAAAACCGATTCTACGAAACAGGAATCCTCCATTTCAAATAAATATTTTATTGTTCCATCTTTACTGATTTGTTTATCTTTCATTCTTATAGAAACAATTTGAGCATTCTCCTGCAGAAAATTTCTTGTTGTTAATGGCAAATCAGTCATTTCTTCAAAAGTCATGACTGATTTTAAATATATCCAATTAAATACTTGTTTAGCTCTAAATTTAGATTGATTATTATCAATCATGAACTTCTCAATCTCATTTAAACTTTTTCCGGCAAAAATAAATTTATCCATATTCTGATCTTTTAATTCCATATAATAACCGTTTATTAGCCTTTTATTACAACTTAATCTTGTGTTCCCGAATAAAATAATTCATCACTCATAAAGAACATCTTTGATTTTTTCATAAACAAACTATTTGTATTTAAATTTGTTCATGTTAATATAATTATTGATTAACTAAATATAAAGTCAAGGAGAAATAAATTGAGAACTTACGAATTATTATCAATAATTAAACCAAATATCGATTCTGAAGAATTTGATAAAATTGTTGCAAAAATTGAAGAAAATATTACTTCTTTAGAAGGTAAAGTAACTTCAACAGATAAAATGGGCAGAAAAAAACTTTCTTATGATATTCAAGATTTCCGTGATGGTTACTTTGCTGTTCATACATTCGAAATGGAACCTAATCAGGTAGAAAAATTTAACAGACAACTTAGATTAAATGAAAATATTTTAAGAACAATGCTTCTTGAAACGTCTGAAGTAAAAGCATAATTTTTGATTGGAGCAAAAATGTCAATAGCTAAAGCAGTATTATCCGGTATAGTTTATAGGAATCCTGAAAAAAGATTTACGGGGAATAATATTCCTGTTACTTCTTTTACTTTAAATATTGATGAAAAAGAACAGTCTTTAATTAGAGTGATTGCACGAGGTAATCTTGCAGAAACAATTGAAACTTCAGTTTCTAAAGGAAATAAGATTGTTATTGAAGGCAGACTTCAAATATCAAATGTACAAAATGAAGATGGTAGTGAAAAAAAAGTAATGGAAGTTGATTTATCAAGTTTTGAGTTGTGTTCATCAACAAATACATCTGATTCAGCTTCTTCATCTCAATCACAAAAATCTGATCAAGTTGTAAAATTTTCTGAAGTGGAAATGGACGATGTTTTAATTGGTGAAGAAGAAATCCCATTTTAAGTAAATTATAATTAGAAATAGAGGAAAAATATAATGGCAAAAGAACAATTAGACAAGAAAAAACGTAAAAATTGCAGTTTTTGTGCAGATAAAATT
Organism: Candidatus Gastranaerophilales bacterium; assembly: GCA_947588785.1. Classification (GTDB taxonomy): domain Bacteria; phylum Cyanobacteriota; class Vampirovibrionia; order Gastranaerophilales; family Gastranaerophilaceae; genus Avigastranaerophilus. Next base: position 14,130 of record CANPZN010000013.1, on the reverse strand, counting down.
GATAATATTGATTACAAAGATGCTCAAAAACTTAGAAAATATCTCACAGAAGCAGGTAAAATTCTTCCAAGAAGAATTACGGGAACTTGTGCTGAACATCAAAGAAAATTAGCTAATGCTGTAAAAAAAGCAAGAGAAGCATCTCTTTTATGTTATGTTTTTGAATCTTAATTTATCTTAAATTTAATTTTTATTAAGAAAGAAGAGAACATAATAGTTCTCTTCTTTTATTCTATAAAATCAGTCCTGCAGAATATGTACAGTTGACCTGGTTGATACATTTGTCATACTATCTGTCGGAACATAAGGGTATCCGCCATAATATTGTGTATTAGGATAGTGACGGTGTAAATGTTGTCTATTCCAATTATTATTAAAATTTGGCATTGAGGAAAACCCTGTATTTCCCATAAAATTATTATTATTTACATGTTTTCGGAAATGATTATGGCGTGTACGATATCTATTTTTTATGCGTCCTTTATTATACGGACAATAACAATATGGATCATTTGCAAAATTCATAAACTCATTATTAAAAAATCTGTTAGGATATGAAGATGTAATTGGAGGAGTAAACCCGGTAACCATACCTGAATCAAACATAGATGAGGAAATATTATTCAAAAAGTTTTTCACTTTACCTTGATTTTTAGGCTGCATTTCAAAATCATCACTATACATATAAGAAGCAACTTTTGAATTAGAATTAATTTCTTTTAATATATTTATTCTTTTATCAATATTACCGGATTGAGTCATTCCTAATAAATCCGTTTCAAGTCGTCTTAGCCTTGTACTGTAATCTTCATTTGAATAAATTTTTCCATACTTTGATATTTCTAAATTTTCTAAATCATTCTCAGAAAAAGCGAAACAAACATTAGTAACAAACATACAAAAATAGCTGATTAACAATATTCTTATAAACATATTTTTTCTCCTATATAAATATAGAAGGAATTTATAATATTATTTAACAGCCACTAAGATATAAACAAGTATTATTAATCTAAATTCTTTAGAATAAAAATAGTTTCATTTACCGAAGTAAGAAGATTTTCTAATTTAGATTGAAGTGCCTCTTTTGTATATTGATTATCAGAAGATGTATAAGGATGATATTTTGAAAGCATAAGTCCTTGAGTTCTAAAGCTGGCGACTTCCCGTGCCTGTGCTGACAAATTTATTAATCTTGAATAGGAAAGATAATTTTCTTCAGGTTTATCCTTATATTCTGTTCTGATGTATTCTATATTATCAATTAAATTACTTACAATAGCATTAAATTTTTGAATATCCTGCTGAGTATTAAGGCAGGCTCTAAGTTTTTCCAAAATAATTATTACAGAATTAACATCTTTTAAATATTGAGTAGTTTTATCTTTTTTTATAATTATATCTACATAATAATCATCTTCCCGAGGAATAGGTTTTAAAGAATTTTCATTTTGTTTGTCTAATTCTTCAATAGTATAAGGAGCCTGAGAATTTTCGCTTACATCTTTTCGCAAATAGCTAAATTCAGCTTCAATATTAGGTAATGTACCAACATACCCTGCTGCTGAAGTCAAAACTACAACAATTAATATTCCTAATGACAGAAAAATCTTTCTCATATTAAATATTATAACGATTTTTATTTGAAAGTGAACAAATTTTATGTATAATTATTGAATGGAGTTATTATGAAAAAGATTTTTTTATTATCACTTATCTTTTCTATAATATTTTTAACCGGATGTGGTAAAAAAATTGAACAAAATTCGCTTGATAAAATTATTGAAAGAGATACTCTTATTGTCGGCGTCAAAACAGATTCTAAACCTTTTGGGTTTATATCAAAAACAGGGCATAATGAAGGATTTGATATTGATGTTGCAAGATATGTTGCAAAAGATCTTCTCGGAAGTGAACGAAAAGTCCAATTTATTCCGGTAACTCCAAATAACAGAATGGAAGCTATTACATCCGGTGATGTTGACATGGTTATTGCAACAATGTCTATTACCCCGCAAAGACAATATTTTATAGATTTTTCAATTCCGTATTATATTGCAGGTCAAACAGCCATAGTCAAAAAAAAGAGTGAAATATATAATTTTTCAGATCTTAAACATAAAAAAATAATAGTAGTTTTAGGTACTACTGCGGAAAAAAATATTCGCAGAATAATACCGAATGCGACTATTATTGGATTTAAAAATTATAGTGATGCTTTTAATGCTTTTAAACAAAATCAAGGCGAAGCAATTAGCAGTGATAATACTATTCTTTCCGGTTTTCTTCAAGATAATAAAGATTATAGAATGCTTAAAAATAAAATTTCTCAAGAGCCTTATGCCATTGCTATCAAAAAAGAAGATAATCAAAAACTTAAAAAAAATTTGGATATAATTGTCAACAGGATGATCAATGACGGAACAATTAAAAATTTAAAACAAAAATGGCATATTGCGGGCTAACTCATTTTCATTTGCAGCAGCGACATATTTTGCATCGCATACAAATTCATTGAATTCCAAAATTCGTATCTTGATTTCAAATCCGATTCTCTTTCTTTAATCGGCGTAGGTGAATAATATATCTCTTTCATTTTACAATTAATCTGTACTGTATTCATTTTTATCCTCTTTTAAATGCAAAGTCATATATTTCTGCCGTATTCTTTATTGTCTAATTGACATTAAGGAAAACGGTTTAAAAGAAATCATTTCGTTTTAGCTTTATAGTTTATTTGTATTATTTATGTTTTTTATTTTCGTTATTTATTACTATGTATATATAAAGTATATAACTTTTTATATATTGCCAAATTAAGATTATTTATTTAACATTTCTTAATATTAATTTATGTAAAGAAAAAATACAAAATTACTAAAAAAAATTATTCTACAGCCGATAAAGATAAATATATAGTTTAATTTGAAAATTGGAGGAAAAAAAATGGACGGAATTAATTACGTAGCAGCTGATATTAAAGGAAAAAATCAAGCTGGAAGCACAACAAAAACTGATAATTCTAAAGAAATTAACTATCAAGATGGTCTTTCAAAAGAAGAATTGAAGAAAATAGACAAAAATAATGATGGAGTAATAACAGAATCTGAATTTAAAAAAGCTTTTAATGGCGGTAAAAATTATGAACAATATTGGGCAGCATATAAAGATTTTTATAAAGCAACAACAAAAGAACTTGAAGATGGAAAGAAACAAATTACTCAAACAATTGGAAATAAAACAGTAAAATCAATAATAAATAAAAATGGTAAAATGACTGCCTATACAGAAACTGTAACTAATGACGATGGTTCAACTACTACAGTAAGATATGAAATGAAAAATGGCAAACCTCAAGCAGTAAAGACAACAACAAAGCCAGCAAAGGGTCAAACAGGAACAACTACAGTTGAAAATCAAAAAACAGGAACAACAAAACAGACTACTCCTGATAAATCCACTGCAACAATAAATACTAATAAAGATGTAATAAAAGTACATCTGGAAAATAATTCTGATAAAGATAAATCTTCAAACTACGATATAAATTATTATGATAATGGAACTTTAAAAAGTGTTAAAATCAATGGAACTACATATCAAGGAGATCAATTAACAACAAAAGGAAATACAATAACAGTTAAAGATGGTAATAAAACAGTAGGAAAAATAAAGAAATTAAAAAATGGGAAAACTGTCATAGTTGAATATAATGATAAAGGGAAAAAGGCTAAAAGAAGTATTATCAATGAAGATGGATCCGTCAATAAAGTAGAATATTATAATGGAAAAGGGCAGTTGATGAAGAAGCAGAATGCTCAAACCGGAAATATAACTACATATAAGTATGACACAGACGGCAACTTAAAATCTGCCGTTGAAAAAACCAGTGACAATACAAAAGTAAACAAAAAAACATATATGACTCAAGATAAAAGTAGTATATATAAGGATGCTACAGGAAAACTTGTTGAAAGCCAAACAATTTACGATGAAGAAGGAAAAGTAAAAGAATATAGAACATATTCATATGAAAAATCAGGAAATAATGTAAAAAAGACCGTAAAAGTATATACAGATGAAAGCAAAACAACAGAAATAAAAACAAATGTATTTACGCAAGATGCATATGGAAACAATTTAAAGCGAGTTACAAAAAATGCAGATGGCAGTACATCAACAACAACATATAAATACAAACAGGAAACAGGGAAAAAGGCACTAAGTATAAATGACTTAACAGAAACTGTTACCGAAAAAGGTAATAAAACAATTACTGATAAATATAAGAATGGAAAAATCAAAAAAAGATCAATACAAACTGTTAAAGATGGTAAATCAACTACTATTGAAAAAAAATATGAATATAATAAAGATGGCACAAAAGCAAGTGAAAAGAAAATATATCCGGATGGATCATATATAATAACCGAATATTTAGAAAACGGTGAAAGCAAAAAGAGCTATTATGACACTCTTGGCAGAAAGACAAAAGAAGTAACATTAGATGCAAATGGTAATGTTATAAAGACTACAGAATTTCCTGTTGCTTCAAATGATCCAACTGCTGATGATCCTGAAAAGAATGATGGTTCAAACCCTGGTAATGGAACACAAGCACCATCAAATGGGAACACACAAGCACCGTCAAATGGAAATACACAAGCACCATCAACCGGGAATACACAAACACCATCAACCGGGAATACACAAACACCATCTGTTTCTACAACGCCACAAGATGGAGTTAATTCTCCTGATGAAACAAAGCCGGAAGATGGTACAAAAAAACCGGAAGACTATTTTAGCCCTGAGGTAAAAACAGTACTTGATTCATTATTACAACCAAACAGTAATGAAGATATAAATTCTTTATTCGATCAATATAAATCACTAACAGCTGATTTATCACAAGAGGAAAAAGCTGAAAACTTACAACAATTTAAAAATTATATGGTTGAATCTTATACCCAAAAAATAGATGATTATTCAGCACAATATTCAAATTCAATGCCTGAAAATGAAAAAGAAGCATTGGTAAATGATAAAAATATTGCAATTTCAAACTTCTCAACTATATATAATAAAATAAATCTTGAAGAATTTTTAAATTCATCAGAACTTCCTCAAGAAAATAAAACACAGTACTATAACTTACTGAATAATTTATCATCAGCTAAAAATGAAGAAGAATATAACCAAGGATTAGAATCTTTAAATTCATACAACAAACAATTAACTGATTCCGGTGTATTAAAAGATGAGAAATTAATAAATGAATGTTTATACATGCAAGAATCTGCCTCTGATATATATTCAAGTAATAAACTCAATGAACTATATACACAGCTTAAAGAAGCTAATTCTGATAAAGCAAAAGCAACTATTCAAAATCAAATAAATCAAACAATTAATTTCTCAAAATACAATAGAAATAAAATAGAAATTTCAAGATTTATGTACACAAGTAAAATACCTTCAGATCAGAAAGAAAATTTAGCTAAACTATATTCTAAGTTATTAGAAAGTAAATCATTTGAAGAAACTACTAACATAGAAAAGGAATTGAATGATTTATACGAAGAATATGAATTAAGTGATGACGAAATGGCAAATTGTTATATATTAAATATGAACAGCTATAATTTATCCATAGATAATATTGTTACAGATTTAAATGGTGAATTACTGGAATCTACGCTAAATGAAGACTCAAAAAATTATATAAATGATCAAATAAAAACGATCCAAACTGATGCACACAGAAGAAATATTGACAGAATATATGATTTCTATTCTTATGTAATCGATACGGAAGGAACTCTCGATAAAGAACTTGAAATATTAAACGGCAATTTAGGTTATACAGCTAAATATTCAACCGAATATGAATATATTAAAGATCAAATAAGTGACGTCGAATTACAAAGTCAATTCTGGGAATAATATAAACTGTTTTTATTTCAAAAGAGCCATTCAAAAATGGCTCTTTTTTGTTCGAGAAAATCTTGAGATAAAGAACGTTACAAAGCGAACATTTGAAGCGAAGTTAAAATTGTGAGTCTGTATGCACTCGAGCGATACAAAGCGAATTATTAAGCCGATAGGCGAAATCAATGAGCCTGTATCCGTAGCGAAGCAAAGTGTGAGAAAGGAAAATTCAAGACAACAAGCACAAAGTTACGACACATAAAATATAAATTATAAATCAATACCGCAATTAGTAATAATATCCGCAAAATTTCTACACAAAATTTTTGCAAATTTATCAGCATCTATTTGAGTTGCGATTAATGCCATAATTTTTTGAGGTAAATCTTCCACCATTGGTAATAAATCTTTTGTATCTAATACAGTCAAAGATTTTAAAACATCGTCTTTTTGCATTTTTGAAAAAGGATATACCATTGCTTCAGGTGAAAACTTTTCAAATAAGTTAGGTTTTTTTTGTAAAATACTAATAGTTAATTGTTTTTTTCCTTTAGGTTCAAATGATAATAAAGCATTTTTAAATTTATCATCGTCTAATGAAGATAATTTAGAAATAATGTTTTCTCTATTTTCATAACAAGATTCACCTGTATAATTTTCCATCATTTTCTGCAATTGATCTTCATCAACATTTTCCATTGATTTTAAAATAATACTCTTATCTATTTCATTAGATGTAAGAAATTCATCTAAATATTTTTGAGGCAATTTTTCAACAAACATGTCAGCAGACATTTTTTCAAGAACAACAGTAGCTAAACATTCAGGTTCAAGCTTCATCATAAGATTCAATATAACATCAGTATTTAAAACACTTAAACCTAAAACCAACTGTTGAGGTTCCAAATATAGCATAACATCCATTAAATCATCTTCATTCATATGCATAAGAATCATATAACGATTTTTTGGATCAACGAGATTAAAAAGTTTAGCTAATTCTTCAGGATCACTGGTTATTTTAGTTAAAAATTGAGCAGCTTTTGAATTACCATTATGTGCTTCAATTTCCATAATTTCAGTAATGCTTTTATTACGGTACTTTTCAAGAAGATCATACCCAATATTAAAGCATCTGTTTAAATATGAGAAATCTATGTCTAAACTGATCATATCTGCCTTATTCTATATCCCGATTACCTAAATCAGTTTTTCATTTCAGTATTTTATACAATTTAAGTAACTTTATATTATTATAAAGTAATTCTTTTACTCATAATTTTAATAAATTATATTAATTGTTATAAAATTTTACAATTCTAAATAGAAAGATTTTAATAATTAAACTATAATATTTTTGGGTAGAATTATGAAAAAAATATTTTTATTTTTAATAATACTAATTTTTATAAACAATAATTGCCAAGCTGGACAATCTATTGAAGAACGCAAAAAAGAAATTTTTGCTGTATATAATTCAAACAATCTGCAAGAAGCATACAATATGATTTCAACAATAACAGAAGAAGAAAGAGATTATGAATTATGGTATCTGCTTGGTAATCTTTCTCAAGATTTCAATAATGATATGAATGCCGCATATTTCTTTCAAAAATCAATTTTAATGAAGCCTGATTTCGATAAAGCCCACTATAATTTAGCAAATTTATACTTAAAAGAAAAAAAATATAATAAAGCAATACAAGAATATAAAACAGCAATAAAATATAAAAAAGACTTTCCATTTTATTATTACAATTTAGGATGTGCATACATTTATCAAAAAGAATTTAAAGAAGCAAAAGAAGCATTACAAAAAGCAATAAAATTAAAAAATAATGAAGCAAAATTTTATTACAATTTAGCAATTGTATATAAGAATTTAAATAACATAAAAGAAGCAAAAGAAGCACTAAGCATGTATAATAACTTAAAAGATAAAGAAGATTTATAATATGTATGACTATTTAAAAGGGTATTTGATTTCAAAACAGCTAAATTCATACAGAGGTTCTCATATAGTAATCGAAGTAAACAATATCGGTTATACGGTTAACACAGGAAAAAGAACTATTGAAAACCTTAAAGATGAAGAAGAAATAAAAATTTATGTTTCCTTAAGCCATAAGGAAGACTCAATGACACTAACCGGATTTATAACAAAAGAAGAGCGTGATATTTTTAATATATTGCAAAGTGTATCCGGGATAGGAATAAAGCTTGCTCTTCTGATTTTAGATGAATTTTCAATAACAGAATTAGTAGATATAATGATTCGGGAAGATTTTAAAGAATTATCAAGAGCAAAAGGTGTAGGAGCTAAAGTTGCACAAAAAATAATACTTGAATTGAAAGATAAGTTAATAAACTGGTCAAATATAAAACCTGATGATATTTCAGATATAGAAATAACAAAAGAAACAGATCAAGAAACTATAATTGAAGTACAAAGTATCTTAATTTCTTTAGGATACAGCATTAATGAAGCGAAAAGTGCAATAAAAGAAGTAATAAAGCATCAAAAAACGAATACCAAAACAGAAGATATACTTAAATCATCACTTGAGTTACTTTCAAAAATGGTATAAAAAGAGGCAGATTATGAAAATATTATATGCAGCATTTGAAGTTGCACCATTTACAAAAGTAGGAGGACTTGCTGATGTAATGGGTTCACTACCAAAATATATTCAGCAGGATAATACCGAAATTGCTATATTTACTCCGTTGATAGGAAGTATAGATCAAAAAAAATATAAAATAAAAGAACTGGAAAATTCACATTTAAGATTGTATTTTGGAACGGCTCAATATGTGTTTACACTAAAAATGTGCAAATTGCCGAATACGAACATAAATGTATTTTTTATAGATAATCCTAAATTTTACTCTTGTTTTAACAGTGTATATCCTGCAAATATAGACAGTTGGTATGAACAAGAACGATTTATATGTTTTTCAAAAGCGATACTGGAATATTCTAAATTACTCAATTTTAAAGCAGATATAATACATTGTAATGACTGGCATACTGCAATGATTCCTGTTTGGTTAAAGACAACATATAAAAATGATGATTTTTTTAAAAATGCAAAAACTGTTTTTTCTGTTCATAATTTAGCCTATCAAGGGAAATATTTTAAAGAAATTCTTGATTTTGCCGGTATAAATGCAGAAGAAGTATATCATCCATACGGACTTGAACACTTTGGCCTATTAAATTGGATGAAAGGAGCAATTAATTATTCTGATAAAATTATTGCTGTTTCTCCAAAATATGCAAAAGAAATTCTAACTTATGATATGGGCGAAGGTTTAGATTGGACTTTAAGAAACAATGAATATAAATTAAGTGGTATTTTAAACGGAATAGATTATGAAGAATTTAATCCTGAAACCGATAAATTAATAAAATATAACTATAATTTTGAAAATATAAATGAAAAAGAGAAATGTAAAAAAGATATTATTAAAGATTACTGGCTTAATTATAAAAAAGATCGTCCTTTAATAGCTATAATTTCAAGACTTGTAGAGCAAAAAGGAATAGATTTATTAAAATGTATAGAAAATGAATTAAAAGAACTTGAAGCAGATATTATTATATTAGGAACAGGCGAAAAAAGATATGAAGATTTCTTTGTATGGTTGAGTTATAATTCGCCTAATATAAGAGCAAGAATAGAATATCGTCCTGATATTTGCAATAGAATTTATGCTGGATCCGATATGTTTTTAATGCCTTCAAGGTTTGAACCTTGCGGGCTATCTCAATTAATAGCATTAAAATACGGAACAATTCCTATAGTAAGAGCAACGGGTGGATTAGATGATACAATAAATTCTTACCCGAATGTAAATGCGAACGGATTTAAATTTTATAATTATAATGCCCAAGAAATGCTAAATACAATTCAATATGCCATAGACACATATAAGAACAAAAATGAATGGCAAAATTTGATTAGAAATGCAATGTCTGCTAATTTTGATTGGCACAAAAGCTGTAAACAATATATGGAAATATATAAATCATTGATAAAGTAATTTGATTTTTTCAATAAGATAAGAAATACTTTTATCAATTACAATAATACCTTCTTGTTGAAGTTTAGAACATATATTTTCATTAAACAAAGAATCATAAAATTCTTTTAATTTACCATTTTTATATAAATCTACATAAAATAATTCTTGAGTTCCATTTCCTTTGGGTAAAGTATTTGCAAAATTCTGCCAACGTTGAGCTCTTTTTATAAATCCTTCATAATTTTTTATATGATAATGAAAAAATTTTATATTTGCACAAGGAACTATTTTTTTATTCTTCATTTTAACACTATGATTACCGACAGCAATTTTTTTAAATCCTGATGATTTAAAAATAACTTTCTTGAAATCTTGATATAAAAAATTTACAAAAGATGAGATATCAGTTTTTTCATCTTTTAAACAAGAATCAAAATTAATACTTCGTGATAAAAAATAAGGACAAGACATATAATTTTTTCTTCCATCGGGAAAGAATGTCATAGGATTTATCAACAAAACATTTATTCCATATTTTTCATACTCAGCAATACAATCCTTAAGGTTATAAATTGGCAATTGATCATTATTTGTCATATTTTGCTGATAATAAGATGAAGTTTTAACGGCTAAAGGAACAGGACAATATATTTCATCCGCATCGGCACTTATTATCCAATCAGCTCTATATTTATTTTTAGCCAGTTTTATCATTTTATTACAAAATTTATCCTGGGCAAAAACTTTGGAAGTTTCATAAATTATTTCTAAAACTAAACCTTCTTTTTTCAATTTTTCTAATATTTCATTTGTTTTATCGATAGAATTATGGCTGGTAACAATAAACCCATCTACTCCTAATGCTTTATGAATACGAATATTTTGTTCAATAATTTCTTCTTCATCTTTTACAAGTAAGGTCATTATTAATTTAAAATTTGTATTCTTATAATTTCTTATAAATTTTCTCGATTCGGAAGAAAAGGGATACTTCAAACAATTTTTTACATACTCTTTATTAAAAAACATAAAATAATCTTATATTAACTGCAAACTTTACATTCAGATAAAAAAATAACCTAAACATCTCTATAATACTATAAAAAATTTAAAATATGAATACAGCATACAACTATAAATATAAATACTTTATTGAAATAGGTTTATAATTTTCTCTTATATGATCAATAAATTTAAACGGAATAGTATCTAATTTACTAAACCCCTTTCTTGGTTTCGTATTAACAATTTTTTCTTCGGGGAAACTATCTTGAGAATATAAATTCAATATTACTATTTCCGGAAGATTTCCAAATCTGGCAGGGCCAATATTACCTATCCCGCTGGAAACAAAAAGATGTTTATTATTTTCAACAATATATCCCTTTATATACCTTTGTTCATATACAGATGAACAAAACATTCCGCCAAGAAAAGGTAAATAAATTTGACCTCCATGAGTATGCCCGGCTAATGTTAATGATATATTTTTATGTAATAATGGGAAAATATCAGGATTATGAGTCAACAAAATACTTGAATCAGAATTATTTTTATTAATAAAATTTTCATTAAAATCATAATGCCAAAAATCTCTTACTCCATAGAGAATAAGCGGTTTAGAGTCAATATTTAATGTTACGGAATTATCCTCCAATAATTTTATATCAGTTCTTTCAATAATAGGCTTTATAGGCATTTTTTTATCATAATCATGATTCCCCAAAACAGTATATACTCCATATTTTGCTTTAAATTGAGATAATATATTAGAGATATTTTCAGGTTTTGTTTTTGAATAATATATACCTAAAGAATCATAATCCCCCAATAATAATATTAAATCAGGATTTTGTTCATTTGTTTTATCAACAATTTTTTGCAATTGTCTTTCATCTATTCCAAGACGTCCGATATGAAAATCAGATAAAACAGCTATTTTAAGTCCATTATGATATCTGTTCCAATTAGGTAAATATAAATCTTGCTCATTTAATACAATACTTTTAGGAACTATAAAACAAGAATAAATAACCATAAACAGAAATAAACAGATAAGAACAGAAAATAAATATATAAAAAATTTATTTAATTTCATCATAAACTCTTCTTATTTCTTTAATATCTTGCCACATCAACCATTTTGGACTTCCTTTTTCTCGGGAATCATTTCTTAAAAGATATGACGGATGAAAAATAGGCATCATTTTAGAACCGTAAGGTCCATCAAACCACTGTCCTCTGACTTTTGTAATACTTGATTTATCAGGTAAAAACGTATTTAAAGCGACACGTCCGCAAATCAATATAATCTTAGGTTGTAAAATTTCTAATTGTTTATCCAAATATTCTTTACACGCAGCCTTTTCTTCAGGTAAAGGATCCCGATTTTCAGGCGGTCTGCATTTTATCGTATTACAAATATAAATATCATTTTTTCTTGAAAACCCAACACATTCAAATATTTTATCTAATAACTGACCAGCTTTCCCAACAAAAGGTTCCGCTTTTTGATCTTCCCAATATCCCGGTGCTTCTCCGACCAGCATAAGTTTATTATTTGGTATACCTGATGAAAATACTATATTTGTCCTGGTCTTATATAAAGAACATTTTTTACATTGTAAACAATGTTCTTTTATTTCTTCAAGTTCATTGTACATAATAATATAATAAATAAAAATTTATTAATTTTATACCTTACTTTAAAAAATGTTAAAAATTATACAGATAATAATTTAACAGATATAATAAGCGTATTGAAGAAAATTTCGTTGGATTTAAAAGTTATAAAGGCTAAATAATGAATCGAAATTTAAAAAAGTTGAAACGAAATATAATTTGAGTATTAAAATTGCTGAAATAAATTGTCCGAGTAAATTTTTACGATAAGCCGAAGGTGTGAGTAAAAATTTGCGAGTGGCGTATTGAAAAGGTGAGCAACTTTACGGTTGCGAGGAGCAAGCGTAATGTTGCGACACTAGATTAAATACTAAAACTAATATAAAATTGAGATTAGGATAAAATGAAAAAATATTTAACATTTATATTTATTATATTTGTAAGCTGTATTCAAAATACTTCAAATGCACAAGTGCAAGAATACTCATTAAATATGTCAACAGTTGAAGGTGAAAATTATACAGAAGAAAAAAATGATTCTGAAGAACAAAATAATATTACAAAACAGAACAATATTAAGCCATTACAATTTGATAAAAAAGTTGTAGCCTATATTTCAACAAATAATCCTGTAAATATGAACTTAAAATATTTTTATTATATTCCTTCATCATTATTAAATACAGATGTACAATTTCCCGTAATCGTGTGTGTACCCGGACAATCAGGGGACGGACAAGATTTTGTAACTGATGAAATATTAAATATGGCAAAAAAGAATGGTTTTGGAATACTTGCCCCTAGCTTCCAATATGAAGGCGACAGCGAATATATGAGAGGACGAAGCTACCAATTCCCCGCAGCCTGGTCAGGTAATGCATTAATAGAGATGTTAAATACAGCAAAAGAAGACGGATTAAATTATTCTAAATTGTATATGTTAGGATTTTCAGCAGGGGCACAGTTTTCTGCAAGATTTTCTTTATTACATCCTGAAATGCTAAAAGCTTGTGCAGTTTTAGCAAGCGGGGGAAGAATTTTACCGAATAAACAAAATGATGTAAATTATTTTATTGGGGTGGGTTCTTCTGACGACGAATTTAGGATACAAAATGCCCAAGCATTTACAACAAAAGCAAAACAACTTGGTATCAATGTTACATCAAAAGTTTATCCGATAGGTCATGAAACAAGTCATGAAGAAATAAATGATGTATTAAAATTTTTTGAAGAAATAAGTAAATCAGAAGAATAAATACTTTAATTTATTCTCACAACCTGCCGATTGATATCTTGAAATTTTCTGTTTTGGATCTTATCATTCGATCGCTAACGCTGTCACTCTTTTCAGACCCTCTTTTTGCTTCAAGTGTTCGTTTTGTAACGTTCCTTGGCACAAAATTTTATCGGACAACTTAAATTAATTTTGTCCGAAAATTTTTCCTGCAAATATATTAAGTTTTATGAAGCATTCAAAACCAATAATTATAATCTTTTTGACATATTTAAAAATTTCCTTAAATAAAAAACTAAAGTTTTAAAAAATTA